>NZ_JACJQO010000026.1 GCF_014696715.1 Pseudanabaena sp. FACHB-2040 | reverse complement strand
TGGTGCGTTCGTTCGTCAACACGGCTAAGCGTCAGGGCATTTCTGCCTTTGATGCCATTTCCCGCGCCCTTACCTCACAGCAGTCCCATTGGCTACTGGGTTGAGCAATTACCAATCCCTTGCAACAGCCGGACAAGATGGTACCGCTCGGATTTGGAATCTCCAAGGCCAACAACTTGCACTGTTAGAGGGCCATCAGGGGATCGTCTCTTCTATCGCTTTTAGCCCCGATGGCCAATCCCTTGTAACAGCTGGATTCGACGACACTACTCGGATTTGGAATCTCCAGGGCCAACAACTTGCACTGCTAGAGGGGCATCAGGGAGGCGTCTTGTCTGTCGCTTTTAGCCCCGATGGACAGCATATCGCGACCCTTGGACTCGGCGATGATACCGCTCGGATTTGGAATCTCCAGGGCCAACAACTCGCACTGCTAGAGGGGCATCAGGGGGGCGTCTTGTCTCTCGCTTTTAGCCCCGATGGACAGCACCTCGCAACAGGCGAAAGAGACGGTACCGCTTGGCTTTGGAATCTGCAGGGCCAATAACTAGCCCAAGAGGAAAGTACTTGAGAGCGTTGAAGCATCACTGGAGACAAGTTGCAATCCTTTAGTACGTGAATGAAACTAGCCCTTCTTAGTACTCAAGAAACTGAAAGCGGTGCTACAGCGGTTAAGTTTCTTGTTGAATCGCTTTCCTTTAAAGATACTTCGGCAGCTTTCATAGCATCTCAGCCGGACGCTGAGCGGTACTTTTTCAATAAGGCTCGAGATGGCTATGAATCTATAGGGGTCAATCTTGATACTTACATTGATTTTGAGAGTGGTTTTGATGAAACTCTAATGGATAGGGTGCTCAGCAAACCGATTGTTCATCTATCTGGAGGTAACACTTACCGATTTCTTCATTCACTAAAGTCTCGTGGTCTAGGCGAAAAAATGATCAAGTTCGCTCAATCGGGTGGTGTCTTCATTGGGGGCGTTGCTGAATAGAGGGATGGCTTCACTCATATTGAAATGAAGCGTCAAGGATTCCAGGTATTGCTTCATCCCCAGGATCAGCAACGCCTTCATTGGGATTAGTGCTGGTGCAATGCTTCTTACCCCAACGATTGAATCCGCAGCCCTTTGTGGCGACGTAAACCACGTCGGACTTGGTGATTTCTCATCGCTTGGCTTAGTCAACTTCATGTTTGTGCCCCATGCAACAAAGCAGCAGGCAGAACTCCATAGAGCGCGCAAGCTTGTGACACAACGAAACTATGACACTTACCTATGTAATGACGAAGAGAGTATAGTCATTCTCAAGAACCAAGTTCATCTGTTTGGTCAACCTACTTTGCTTAGACCCACTAGTGGCGCATAACAACCCCAACGCAGCGGACAGACGGGAGCCGCTAGTGCTAAGTTCGAAGTGATCTACCGCCGCTGGTCGGGAACGTTCTGCTGCGGCGTGCGGCTTGACGGCAGCGCAACATTTAAATAGGACGAATAGATAGGAGCACGAACTATGAAAATATCCGATGAGGATTTAGCTTTCGTGTTTCTGGCAGACAGACAAGATGCCATCCCGACGGTAGCGCAGTGGTATTACGAAGAGTGGGGCAAGGTGCCTGGCAACTCGGTTGAGAAAACGATTAAAAGAATAAGAGGCAAACTCAACCGTCATAAACCTCCTTTCCACATTCTGGCGGTTTCAAAGGATAGGGTGCTGGGCGTTGCTCAGTTCAAATTGCGCGAGATGAGCATTTATCCTGAAAGGGAGTTTTGGCTGGGGAGCCTCTTTGTTGCTCCTAAGTTCAGAGGTTATGGTGTAGGGTCGGTCTTGGCTGAGAAGATTGCTGCAATCGCCAACGATTTTGGAGTCAAGGAGCTTTACTTGCAAACCGAGTCTTTGGACGGAGGTTTGTATAAACGTCTTGGCTGGAATGTCATCGAGACGACCGAATATAACAATGTGCGAGTGGCCGTCATGGTGAGGCAATTGAGCGAGTAATCAACCAAGCTGGAACTCTCCAACCGTAGCACAACGACCAAGTTCACCCGACCGCCTACAGCTTCGCTCGTTCCTCGCTCCGCTTCCGGCGGCGAGTGAGCTTGGTCGTTGTGCTGCTTAGGTTATCTGTTGAGGCAGTGGTTAAGAGTTTGTCTGTTGGTATTCAGTATCAAATCATTTTGAGATGTCGGTGGGGGGGGTTAGGCAGACAGATTTCCACCTAAGATCCCGCATGGGGGATTAGGCAGAAATTTTTCCTCTAATTACGAGTTAGGCACCGTATGCGGATCCGCGAGTACGAATCGTCCGACTGGCCACATCTATGTGTGATCCATGATGAAGCGCGCAAGCAAGAACTCGAGGCGAGCGGGTTGATGGACGCGTTTCTGACGCTTGAGGAGACTGCAGAGGGTGAGGGCCTGTTTGATGGTAGGGTGCTGGTCGCGGATGACGAGGGCATTCCGTTGGGCTTCATCGCAATCGCTGAAGGCGAAATCACTTGGCTCTACGTCAGCCCGCGGCATCAGCGCCGCGGAGTCGCGAGGCGGCTGGTGCGTGAGGCAATTTCTTGTGAATCCGGTCCGGTTTCGCTCGACGTTCTCGAAGGCAATGAAGCCGCTCTACAGTTGTACCTTAGCGAAGGGTTCGAAGTGGTGAAGCGGGTTTCTGGTCGCTTGGCGGGGAACGAGGCGTTTGCTGCTACGGGCCTTGTTCTGCGTCACCATGGCGTTGCCTAACCCCTCCATCGAGCGGACATCCACCGGCCAGACGCGCTACAGCGGTGCTGTATTGTTGCTTTCGCGCGGACAATTATGGATTCTCAGTACTTGATTTTGTGGGTCAGCAGTGCCAGCTAGAAATCTGCTCATCACTTTCAGCCCAATTGCAGTTCACTAGGGTAATCTGGCTAATTATTCGATATAGGCTCAGCTTATAAATTTAGTCCGTTCCAGATGGACGGAATATGAGACCTGCTACTCCCTTAAACTACCCGCGAATAACCACATGCGCTTGAGATCACAATTTTGCCTCGGCCTAGCGCTTAGCTTGAGCCTCAGCTTACTCACACCTTTGAGTGCGTCTGTATCAGCGCAAACGCCTGTGCCTGCACAAGTGCCTGCACCCACCCCAGCGCCAAGCACCTCCTTTAGAGATGTCCCTGCCGACTACTGGGCTTATGAGTACATATCAGGCCTGGCACGGTTCAGTGTAATTAGCGGCTTCCCCGATGGCACGTTCCAGCCTAACGAACCCGTAACCCGCGCACAGTTTGCGGCGATTTTGAATCAAGCGTTTATGTCAGCGCAACCTTTTCAAGTACCGAATGAGCGGTTGAATGCAACGCAGTCCAGTACTCCAACCTTTGCGGATGTGCCTAACGATCACTGGGCTGCTGGCTATATTGCTAAAGCTCGCACTGCGGGCTTTCTCTCAGGATATCTGGGGAATGAGTTTAAGCCCAATCAACCGATACCCCGCGTACAGGCCCTGATTTCTATCGCCAATGGATTGGGATATCAGGGTGGTAGTATAGCGGACCTATCTGCCTATAAAGATGCTGATGCCATTCCGGAATATGCTCGCCCTGGCATAACTGCTGCCAGAGCCGCCAACATCGTTGTTAACTATCCTGCCCTCGATCAACTCGTGCCCAATCGCCCAGCGACCCGCGCTGAGGTGGCGGCTTTTGTCCATCGGGCGCTGGTCAACGATGGTAGGGCGCAACCTGTGGCAGCAACTGGTGCTCGCTGGAATAAAGCGCCCATAACAACCCTGCCAACGGCAGCGGCAGGGTTTAGCTTTAGCGCGGATGGACAACGGCTACTGGCCTTGACCACAGACGGTGCAACGCTTCAGATATGGAATACGCAAACAGGGGCGCTAATCAAGGAGATTGCCGCTGGTGATCAGACTCGTTTTGATGGGGCGGCGATCAGCAAGGACGGGACGAAGGTGGCGGCGATCGCGCAAACTTCTCCCACAAACACCGTGGAACTAGCGGCATGGACTATCGAGGCAGGTCAGCCGCTGTGGAAAAAAACAATCAGCAGGGCAGAGTCAGCCATCGATGGGGGTCAGATTGCCTTTAGCCATGACAATCAGCGGATCATAACGTTTGTGAACCCACAGCAAGACGGCGCTTCTACGCCACAACTAGCTCTGTGGAACACGGCGAACGGTGAAGCGGT
Organism: Pseudanabaena sp. FACHB-2040; assembly: GCF_014696715.1. Classification (NCBI taxonomy): domain Bacteria; kingdom Bacillati; phylum Cyanobacteriota; class Cyanophyceae; order Pseudanabaenales; family Pseudanabaenaceae; genus Pseudanabaena; species Pseudanabaena sp. FACHB-2040. Next base: position 9,547 of record NZ_JACJQO010000026.1, on the reverse strand, counting down.
GCAATCTCTAGAAACCAGCGGTAGATTTGCCATTAGCCCCAATGGTCAATTTTTAGCCATTCAGATATACCCAAATGATTCATCGGGTCGTGTAGACCTATGGCGACTCAATCAGAGCGGCATGTTTGAGTATGCTAGGACGCTGCCGCCGGAAGATGTCCTCTTCTGGGGGATGGATATGGTCTTTAGAAACGATGGGTTGCTCAATGTGCTAACGCGATCGCCTTACGATGGACTGCTGGTCACTTGGAATTCACAAACGGGCGCGCGCGTGACCAGCACTGAGCTACCGGCTGATCGATCAGATGATGCCATTGGGCTAAGTCCAGATGGCGATAGCTATTTTTTCGGGGGGCAGGTGGCTGGAGCGCGCTTGGGCAGTGTGAGAACTGGAGAAGTTCAGGACTGGCCTCATGGCTATCGGGTTGCGTTTAGCGATCGCGGCAACTACCTAGCGCTCATGAACAACAACCCAAATGAAGTCGGATCAACGCTACCCACGCCATCTATTAGTATCTATGCCAAAACTGCCCATTAGGCCAATCTCCAATGAAAGGCCGGGAGAGAAAAGAAGGCTGGTCGGATACAGCTATGGTGAGAACCATACTCAGCCGTGAGCCATTGTCAATCCCCTTTGGCGGGTTGCGAGGAGTGTGGCCAAGAAGACGAAGAAGGACTTGTCAGCAGATTTAAGAAGTAGCTTGCCATCGGCAGAGGAACTACAAGGAGAACTTGAAAGTGCGATCGCAAGGATTGAGTTGTCTGATGCTACCCATAGCCACGAGCCTGATGAGGGTAATGACAGCCTTTAAGAAGGCTCTAGAGTAGCCAGTCCACCAAAGCCTTAACGTGGCAAAGGGTCCCGCTAGTACACCCTCTGGCCTAGAAACGGACTAGATTTTCTGAGAGCTGACTAGTACAAAGCCTGTTTTTGCCCGTTTCGCTGGCTGAAAGGCCCATTCTGTCGTTGCTTAGTTGCGCGTCTAGCAGCTAAGCGGGCAAGACAAATGAACCAGATCGCCCTAAATTGCAGCTCGCGAAGTCGGAGCAATCAAGGGAGTTGAGTTTGAGTTGACAGGAAGCGGTCCATTTCATTTGTGGACAAAGGGCGTCCCAAATAGTAGCCCTGCCCATATCGGCAACCCAAGCTTCTGATAGTAGACTGCTGCTCCGCTGTTCCAATGCCTTCGGCGACGACATCCAACCCAAGGGCGTGGCCTAAAGAAATGATGGCCTCCACAATGTTGGGGTTCACGTCTACCGTCTGAGTAAATGACTGATCAATTTTGAGTGCATGAATCGGGAATCGGTGCAAATAGCTCAGGGATGAATAGCCCGTTCCAAAGTCATCAATATCGATTTGAATCTGGCGATCGCGTAACTGCTGCAAGATCGCAATGACATTTTCGACGTTCTCAATCAACATGCTTTCCGTAATTTCTAACGTCAGGTGATGTCCCGATAACCCTGTTGCCTGAAGGACGCGATCAACTTGAGTCAAAAAAGTGGGTTCCTGAAGCTGCTTTGCTGAAAGATTCACGCTGAGCCGCAACGATACCCTAGGAAACTGCTCTTGCCACTGCTTAACCCGGTAACACGCCGTTCGCAGCACCCACTCACCTAACGGAATAATCAACCCAGTTTCTTCAGCAACGGGGATGAACTCGTTGGGGAGCACCATGCCTTGAGGCGGTTGCCACCGGACGAGCGCTTCAAGACCAACCAATTCACCTGTGTGAAGATCAACAATCGGCTGGTAGTGGATCACAAACTGCTGTTGCTCCAGTGCTTTCCGCAAATCATTCTCCAAATGGAGTTGCTTGAGCGCCACTTGGTGCATTTCTGAATTGAATATTTCGTACCGGGCTTTGCCGCGTTTTTTGGCCTCATACATGGCCGTATCGGCATCTCGCAATAGCTCTGTTCCCTGGTAATAGTGGGGCGCATTTAGAACAATGCCGATACTGGCCGTTAAGAAGACTTCTTGGCCTGCGATCGTAAATGGTGATCGCAGCTCTTCTAAAATTCGATTTGCTATATGGACAGCATCTTGTAAACCATTAATATCTTCTAGGAGCAAGACAAACTCATCTCCTCCTAATCGCGCTAACAGATCAGTCGGGCGAATCACCCGCTCCAATCGGGAAGCAAACTGAACCAGTAAACAATCGCCCGCCAGATGCCCGAGCCCATCGTTGATCAGCTTGAAGCGATCTAAATCCAGAAACAGAACTGCAAAATGGAGACTACTCGATCGGCCCATTCGGTTAAGGGAAAGTTCCAACCGCTCCATCAGCAGTACACGGTTCGGTAAGTCAGTCAAGCTATCGTGAAGCGCGTTATGAATGAGTTGCTCCTCGGCTTGCCTACGATCATGGATGTCGATGCCAGAGCCAATAAACCCCACACACTCATCCCCCTCATACAGAGGCACACTCGTTTCTAAAATCCAGCGATATTCCGAATTGGCGTTCAGCAAACGATACTCCAATGTAAAGGGTTGATGCTGCTCCAGCGTGGTCTGATAGAGTTGCTCATACTGCGATCGCTCTGCTGGATGGATGCGGCTCACCCATCCCCGGTTGAGGACTTCTGTAAAAGAGCATCCTGTAAAGTTCAGCCAGTGCTGGTTCACAAACTGGCATGAAGCGTCAATACCAACCATCCAGATTAAAACAGGGGCGGCATTAGCAACGGTGCGAAAGCGTTCCTCGCTAGCCTGTAACTCTAAATTGAGCTGCTGAAGGGATTGCGTGCGTTCTTCAACTCGCTGCTCCAATTCTGTATTGAGACTCAAGATCGCTGTCTGAGCACGTTGTAGGGCGAGGTGATTGGCAACTCGGGCAACGACTTCTTCGACTTGAAAGGGTTTCGTAATATAGTCGATGCCTCCCGCTTGAAATGCCCTAACCTTGTCAAAGGAATCGTCTAAGGCACTCAAAAAGATCACTGGGATATTTTGAGTCGTACTCTCCGCCTTCAGTTGTCTACATACCTCAAAACCGTCCATCTGCGGCATTGTGATGTCAAGCAGAATGATATCCGGTTTGCTTGCCCGTACGCCGATCAGCGCCAGTTCACCCGAAATCGCACATTGAACGTCATATCCTTGCTGAATGAGGGTGTTGGAGAGCAGTCGCAAGTTGGTTGGCGTATCATCAACGATCAGAACTTTGGCTGAGGTTATTGAAGTCGCCTCTGCGGGTGCAGACATGGTTGGTAGTAACCTACTCCAGTAATGGTGTTAGCTTCGATTCTTTTGATAAAATGCATCGGTATTCAATATCGTTATCTTTTGGGAATTACCTCACGGGTAAATTTGAAGCTTAACTTTAAACTTTGGGTTTACTCAATTCAATAATGATGTCGTACCTGAAGTTACTTACCACGGTCTGAAGCTGATTGGCTAGAGGGTGATGTTCAGCAGGAATTTTGGCAATAACGGATAAGATGCGTTGTGCATTTAACGTTTGTGATGCCTGATAAAGTTCTATGCGTCATGAGTCCGGCATCACTGCCAGATCGGCTGCCGTGAGGGTAGAGAATTGCGAAGCAGGCTCCGCTGCAGAGGGAAAATCTGCCTCCAGCTCGACATATTGAAACTGCACACCTAAATGTTGGGTCATCTTGCTGAAGAGAGTTTCTTCCTGGAAGGGTTTGCGAACGAAATCATCACAGCCCACCGACAGCACGATTGATCGTTCTTCTTCATAGGTGCTCGTGGTCAACGCAATGATTTTCACCAACGGGCGATCACTCTCTGCCTGCTGCTCCAACGTCCGGATTTGGCGGGTCGCTTCGTAGCCGTCCAGCATGGACATACGCATATCCATCCAGATGAGATGGGGTTGCCAATGTTGCCAGCTCGTGATTGCCGCTTCACCATTCTCGGCTTCCTGCACCGCAAAACCCAGAGGCTTCAGCAAGCGCACTACCAAGTGGCGATTTTCCCAGCGATCATCGACCACCAAAATTCGGTAAGTTTGCTGACCCGGCATGAACCCAACCACACGCCGTTTAGGCGCTGGCGTCGGCAGATCGCTGGCAGCCGCGATCCTAACTAGAATTTCAAAGTAAAATCGACTTCCCTGGCCCGGTGTACTGTCCACTGCCATTGCTCCCCCCATCAGCTCGACAAACCGACGGCTAATGGGTAACCCAAGCCCAGTTCCCTGTCCAGCTTGCTCTCCCAAAGTGGTTTGCAGAAAGGGTTCAAAGATGCGCTCTAGATCCTCCGACGCAATGCCTGCCCCCGTATCGCTAACGGCGAAATGCAGGCGGGTGACTGGCAAAGTAGCGGGTTCGGTGGCTTCAGCGGAAGTGACCGGAACGGTGGCCTGTGCTTCCAGAACGACCGATCCAGCTTCAGTAAACTTGATCGCATTACTCAGCAGGTTGATTAAAATCTGCCGCAACTTGCGTTCATCAGCACGAATGTAGCGAGGAACCTCGGCCGATCGCCGAAATACCAGGGATACCCCTTTAGTGCTGGCCCGCAGCTGAAATGTTTCCTCAATGAGGCGCAGCATCTCGTAGAGATCGAAGCTATCCAACATTAGCGAGGTTTGGCCTGCCTCAATCTTTGACATATCCAACACATCATTGATCAAGTTGAGGAGATGCTCGCCGCTGCGACTGATGATGTCTAGGCCATTGCGTTGCTCAGCGTTCTCGATACATTGATGCCTCAGCATTTGGGCAAACCCTAGGATGGCATTGAGCGGTGTCCGCAGTTCATGGCTCATGTTCGCCAAAAACTCGCCTTTGGCTCGATTCGCCACCTCTGCTGCCACTTTGGCCTCTTGCAGTTGGGCGGTGCGCTGCTCTACCCGTGCCTCTAAATCTGTGAACGCCGTTTTGAGTTGATAGGCCATCTGGTTAAAAGAACGAGCGAGGGTTTGTAACTCCTTAATACCTTTGACCGTCACTTGCTGGTCAATTTTGCCATCGGCGATTGCCTGACTTGCCTGGTTGAGCTGCACAATTGGGCGGGCAATCCAGCGGGATGTCCAAATTCCTAGCGCGGTGGCAATCATTAGCGCCAGCAAACACAGCAAAATGGTGGTCCGGGTATTCGCCTCAATGTATTCCATGAAGTCGGCTTCCGGCACCGTGACTACTATGAGCCAATCCAGCCCATAGCGATCGCTAAAGGGCGTCACCTGAATCAGATATTTTTTGCCGTCAATGGTGTGAACGAGTTGCTGACTCCGGTCAATATTGTTGAAGGTTCCGAAATTGTCCTTGAGAGCTTGGGCAGTGAGTCGCGTGATGGCATCTTCACTAGCGATCGCCGCTAACCGTTCCCGCTTCTCCTCACTCCCTTCTTCTAGCAAGAGAAACGGTGGTTCCGTGGTCGAACTCGCAACCAAATTACCAGAACGCTCCATGATAAAAGTTTGACCCGAGCGCCCAATCTTCAGACTGCCTAAAAAGTTGCCTAATTTGGCCAGCGACAGGGTGGCGTTTGTCACGCCTACTAAACGTCCGGTTTCGTCATAGAGGGGATGGGTGGCGCTAATCGCCAATCCTAACGTTGAGAAGTAAGGATAGACTTCAGTCCAGGTCGGCTTGCCATCTTGAACGGCTTTGGTGTACCAAGGGCGGATACGGGGATCAAAGCTATCATTAACTTTTAGCAGGCGATCGCGGGTGCCTTGAGGATCAATGCTGTAGGTGTAATACGCACCGTCGGTGGATGAATCGATCACCCGAATCACCAGAGCACCATCTGGCATCCGGTCAACGGCGTGGATGGTGCCCTGCGCGCTCCCAAAGGCGATCGGTCGCAAGGTCTCAAACACCCGCATTTGCTGCCAGAAATGACTCTCCAAGACCGCTGCATTCTGCAAATCTAGCGTGTCATATTGAATGGCACTCGCATTGATTTCTGTAACCATTTGGGGGACTGCAACAAAGTCTGCCAAATGTTTAGAAATTCGTGCAGTAACCTCATTTTGTAACTGGGATACAACGTCATTGACCGCCCGCTGACCATTACGCAGCGATAGCCAACCCGTAATTCCTACCGCAGCAAAAATCTGGATCATAAACGGCAAAACTAATAGAAGGCGAAGGGAGACACCTTTTGAGGAAGATTTCGCAGTCTCCATAAATTTTTACTGGCCTCTAAATCTATGTTTTCAAACCATTACCAATCAATGCTGAGATAAATATTAAAGGTTCTATCGCAAAAACAGAGTGCAGTTAACGCTTTGTGTCGATGTCCTTGCTGCTGGTTGTAGCGTTCTGATGGAGCCAGCACAGTCAAAAACGGCAGTGCCCAAACCTGTCCTGCCTAGCTAATCTGCACCAGCAGCAGACTTAGCCACCGCGGACCGCTTGTTTTGACGAAGTGCTTATCGCTAGAGCGTACCGAGTCCCGGTATTCGCAATCAGTTCTCGTTCATACTCTACCAGTGCTGCAAAGACTGCGAAGAACAAGTGGCCATTGGCAGTGGTCGTATCAATTTCTGCGTCAGCTCCAGAGAGGACTTTGAAGCCTACATCCCGTTGTCGCAAGTCATCAATAGTGTTGATGAGGTGTTTCAAGTCTCGTCCCAAGCGATCAGGTTTCCAAACGACTAGCGTGTTTCCAGGTTGGAGTGCTTTGAGACAGGCATCGAGACCAGGCCGTTAGGCTCTCTTGCCTGAAACCCGGTCGTAGTAAATCCGACTGTCAGGCACGCCCGCTCGAACCAGGGCATCCATTTGCAGATCAAGTAGCTGTGAACCATCTGCCTTAAACACCCGTGCATAGCCGATGAGCATGTCAGCACCTTTAGAAAAGCTAAAAAAGATAAATCATGGGGGTTTATCTAGCTTTGAATTTTAGACGGGTTGTCGGTAGAACTCCAGAGGTAATGATCGATTTGTTAGGGTAGGAGGGAAGCTATCTACCGGAGAGCAATGCCAACCTGCTCAAAATGCAACTCATCCCGCACGGTTAGGAATGGACGTATCCATACGGGTAAACAACGATTTCTGTGCCGTAACTGCGGCTATCAGTTCGTCGAGCACCCTACCGATAAGCGAATCGACCAAGCTACTCGGGACTTGGTTGACCGTCTTCTGCTAGAGCGCCTTTCAATGGCTGGAATTGCCCGAGCAGCACAGGTTTCGGAGCAATGGCTTCAAGATTACGTTCACCTCAAAGGTGAGTAAGGACAGTGGCAAAACGAGCTATATAGAGCGGTTCAACAACACCTTAAGGCAACGAGTCTCACGCTTTGTCAGGCGTAGCCTTGCGTTTTCGAAGTGCTCGCGCAACCACATCGGCTTGCTGTGGAATTTCATCCATCACTACAACGCATCATTACCTATTTAGTACTACCCAAAACACTAGAGTCATTGAAGCCATCCGCACGAATCCCTCGTTGCTAACAACTATCAGCAACGACCCGCTTGCCCAGATGCTGGCTAATATTGTCGATGTTGAAGAACAGCGACGAATGGTAGACATCTTTCTGGAGCGTTTTGAGCATCCGGCACTGCAAGAAAAGCTTGCTGTCAATGGTGACAGCAAGATCGTCAATGATCAGCCTGTGGTCAATGCTTAGGTGATTTGACGGGCCTTTTGCCCTTCCACGCAATTATCCGAGGCCATAAAAAAACTTGGGTGGGAACCCCCGCTCAAGTTTGCCAGATTTTTGAATGGTGGCCAGAGCCAGCAGTCACCCCGATCTTACCTAAGCCATCTGGCCCAGCAGCTACAGTCTGACCTATCGGCAGCGGTTGAGGCACTGGCAGAAACCGACCTCTAAACAGAGCGCGAGGCCCGACCTGAGCAGTTCCAACCTGAGCGGGGTTCAATCTGACCAAAGTACAACCTGGCCCGCCCCGGAAGAAGTAGACAAAGCCAAAAACATTCCCGATGAACTTAAAAAGCAGCTTGGATTGACCTATGTATAGAATTGGAGTAATTTTGGTCGCTAGCGCCAGATAGCTCCAGCAATAAGCAGAGTTTCACGATAGGACAAGCTGTCTCAAAAAGTCGCTGGCCTAAATCTTGCTTAAGTCATACAGGCTGTAGTGAGCCGAAACGACGAGATTTCATGAGACTGAAAACGAGTTTTTAATTGCCTTGGTAGAAACTGTATCCCTGAAAAAGCAGGCACCATAGTCCAGTCTCATGACTTTGAGTAGTTGCCTGATTGGCAGCTACTCAAAGTGCTGCATGTAGTGAACCAAACCTGGCGTTGCTGATCCTGGGGATGAAGCAATACCTGGAATCCTTGACGCTTCATTTCAATATGAGTGAAGCCATCCCTCTATTCAGCAACGCCCCAAACCTAGAAGTATATGAGCAGGATGCTCTGTCCTAGCATGACCGCTGCTTTGATTAAACCGTGTTGTAAATTCTTGTGAGCTTTACAGGAATTTAGATATTTACGGCTGTAGCAGCTGATACAAGGGATCTCCCTGTTGCTCTTGGAGCAATTTGTCATCCCGATGTGTGCGATGGACATCCCGAAGAGAGTGACACGCATAGTAAACACCCTCCGGTACCAAAATGAACCTTTCAACACTTGCATTGGCATTGGTAATTCCCGTGACCGCGCTGTCTTTGGCTGCTTGTTCGATCCCCGCGAACTTTGGCAGCACTTCGACACGAACGAATGCAGAAGACTCACACTTTACCTTGAGCAACGAATCCTCCATTCCAATTGTCGAATTTTATATTGAGGCAGCCAATAAAAGCATAAGGGGAAAAAATATCCTGGATCAGCCTCTCCAGCCCACAGAGTCTCGTCGTATAACGGTTGTGGCTGGAGCGACCTGCGTATCCAATCTCAAGACCGTATTTGCAGACGGCACCTCCAGGAAAAATGAGAATGTCGATGTGTGTGAGTTGGGTGGTCTCACGCAGGACGATTAACGGCACAATCAGCGACCAGTTTGCTTTGAATTCTACTCACACTTGATTTTCGTAACACAATCCCTCGATGCTGTTCTAATGCCGCAGCAGCTTCTTGATGCGTGTGATGGCTGCCAAATCTCGAATGGGCTCCACCCAAATCCTCGTGCCCAGCAGTAGACAGTTCGGATTCTCGCCCCTTTGAAAGCCCATAGGCGACCCTTAAAACCTGATTAGATTACCTCAGTACAAGCTTAATAACTTAATGAGTAGAAACCTTTTCCATTTCTATCGAAACCCCAAAAAGTTACCTTAAACCTAGACTGTATAAGCGTTTGAGCCCCTTCCAAAACCCACTAACTACTTAATAGTAGTTAGTCAGGAGGATGAAATTATTTGGGATATACAAACCTCAGACAATTTGACGCTGTTCCCGGCTGTGGCTAGCAGGAAACAGGGCGCTCTTTGACAGTGGTAATGGCACCTTTGGCGGCAAAACGTTTGCGTTCTGTGGAATGTCAACTGCCTTGGCAAACCGGTGACAATTACCTGTCTAGTTGCGTGAGTAGTTGACGCGCTAGAACGACAACTAAGCTGGAGCAAGCAGCGGCAGGTTCGGAAGACACAACAAACGAGCAGTTGCTTAAGGTAAGCAACCGCTGCTGAGTAAGAGCGAGTAGGGGCTAAACT
>NZ_JACJQO010000025.1 GCF_014696715.1 Pseudanabaena sp. FACHB-2040 | reverse complement strand
CAAGTGCAGCGTCTAGGCCTGAGCGCGAGTCAGATGATGCAGTTCATCGCCGAGAAGTTTGAGGGACGGCGGCGAAGTGAGCTAAAGGATAGTGAACTAGTGACGTTGCTCTATCATCTGCAAAACGTAGACCCCAAGCTACTGCCTGAGTAGTCGAACTGGCCCTAGGAGCACCTCTGGAAGCCGACAGCTCAACAATTTGCCGATAATAGTTGCTAGACCACACAGAGACAGCCCAAAGTCCCTGGCCGTAGTACGTGAGGCGTGATCTTAATGACTCAAGCAGCAGCTCGAACCCTGACGTTCGAGGAATATCTGGCTTACAACGACAGAGCAGATACCCGCTATGAGCTCGTGAACGGGGAGTTGATCGAGGTGCCGCCAGAGAGTGACCTAAACGGATTGCCTTGTTCCTCTTTGCTTACTTTTTGGGACAGGGCGTCTCTTACGCTTACTTGAGGATGAAGACCGAGATCGCAGTGAGTGGTGCGCGGGTGACAGTGCTAGCGTTGAAAGAGGGACTGTATGAGGAATCCGTGTTTGAGGGGGAAACTCCTATTCTCTTCAGTAGCTTAAAGCAGCTTGAACTAACGGCAGCTCGACTTTTTAGAGAACCGGCTTGAAGGATGAAAGTACTGAGATGATGAAGTCTCACTACTTCGAGCATTGCTCATTCTGTTTTAACTGTATAAACCATGCAAACTATTTATACAGTTTGCATGGTTTATAGGCTTATAATGGCTGCTACCTCGTCGGTCAAATTTTCTATTTCTTTAATGGCTGCTGCTGCTTTCGCCCCGAAGCTATGAACGGTTTGACCAAACACAGCCGATTGACGATACACCTGTCTATGCTGAATGTTCGCCTTGGCCAGAGGAATGCCAAACTCCGGCAGGATTTCTAAACTTTCTTGGGCAAGTGTTGTCTTAGGCTGACACTGGTTTAGAATCAACCGCGCTGTCAAGGTTTCGTTCAACTCGCTGACGTTGTTGATGACCTGGCGAATCCCAACTGCTGCCCACATATCTAGGGGTGAAGGGATGATAGGGACCAGCGCTAAATCTGCGATGAGTAGAGCACTTTGGGGTACGGGCGAATCAGCGGCAGGTGGGCAATCAATCAGAATGCAGTCGTAGTCATCAATGAACTTTTTGACTTCACGATGTACTTTCTCGTTCGCTGCGCTCAGCCCGACAACCGATGCAGGAAAAGGATCTTCATCCTCAGCAGATGCGGCCCAACGGGTGGCGGTTCCCTGTGGGTCTGCATCTACAACCAGTACTTTCTTTCCACGCCGTGAGATAGCACCAGCAAGTTGCATGGTGGTTGTGGTTTTGCCAGAGCCACCTTTTTGATTGACCACGGCAATAATTTTAGCTGCCATAAGACCACTTCAAGTAAACTGTATAAACAGTTTTAATCGTTTATAGGTTTTATACTGTTTATGCTGCTTGTTTATTTTCGCATAGAAGTAATGCGGATTAACTTTTTAAACTGTATGTATAATTAATTTTGTTAAAACCATATATATAGTTTTAACTGTTCTTTGCTTGAACCTGAAGTCGTAATGGTGAAAAAAAACATGAAGTCGGCCTTGGCCGGCTCACTCAAGGCCGAAGACGATGCTGTCAGAATGCGTTTTGAGAAAGCCGAAAGTCTGTTTACTGCGAGGCAGGAGCAATTATCACCTCCCGTAGATGCCTCTTCTACAACCCCTTTACAGGGCCAGGAAATCTCTCCATCATCAGTCGAGCAGGAACAGGAGAAAGTTGTCCGTGATAGTTTTACTCTGCCTTCCTCAGACTATGAGTTAATCGCTCTACTCAAGCAGCGTTGCTTGGGCTCAGCGGTTAATGCTTCCAAAAGCGAGATCATCCGAGCAGGACTGCATGCCTTGAGGAACATGGAGGACAAGGATCTGCTTGCTATAGTTGAAGGACTGGAAAAGGTCAAAACTGGTAGACCTTCTACCAAAAAGAAAAGGTAATAACCGTATATATAGTTATTACAGTATGTATTCTTATACTTCTTTTCTGAAAGATCTCAAAAAAGCTGGCGTTTTTGTCTCTCTTGCCGTGTAGAACTTAAATTACTTATCCGAGGCAGCTTCTGCTTCGTTTGCAACCTCTGCAATAACCGTAGACAACTCCATCTCCAGCTGCTCAATGGAAGGGAGGTTGTCTTGAAGCTGATCAGGGAGGTGGTGGGTGGAGATAGCAACAGGGGTGCTAAGGTTTCGCAGGGCGTACTCGGCGGTGGTTTTGCTTTTTGACTTGCAGAGAATGATCCCTATCGTAGGGTTGTCGCTGGGATTTTTCAGCATGTCATCCACAGCCGACACGTAGAAGTTCATCTTCCCCGAATACTCAGGAATAAACTCACCCATCTTGAGGTCAATCACTACAAAGCACCTTAGGTGAATGTGATAGAAGAGAAGATCAAGGCGATACTCCCTACCATCTACTTCAATGGGGTATTGGCTCCCTAGGAAGGCAAAGCCCAGTCCTAACTCCAGTAGGAAATCTCGGATGTGATCAACAAGTCCTTTCTCCAGCTCCCGCTCTCGAGCACCCTTAGCCAGAGTAAGGAAGTCAAAATTGTATGGATCCTTGATTATTTGCTGGGCGAGGTCAGACTGGGGTGAAGGAAGCGTGCGATCAAAGTTGCTGATCGCACCACCTTGTCGCTTATACAGACCGCTCTCAATTTGCATCACTAAGACGTTGCGGCTCCATCCGTTCTCAATGGTTTGTTGGATATACCGAAGGCGCTCTTCCGGGTTCTTGACCAACTCTAGAATGCGGACGTTATGCCCCCAAGGAATTTGGCCAACAAGCTGTTGGCCAATTTGTTCCTCAGAGTAGGCATCCGCGAAGGCTCTCATATACTTGAGGTTTGAGCGGGAAAACCCCTTCATTTCGGGGAATTCCTGCTTCAAGTCTTTGGCCAGCCGCTCAATAATCCTGGCTCCCCAGCCCTCTTGCTTCTGCTTAACGAGGATTTCGCGGCCGAGCTGCCAATAGAGCCGGATGAGTTCCTGGTTGACGGCCAAGGCCGCTTTGACCTGAGCATTTCGGATCCGACCCTTCAACTCATCAAGAAAGGCGGCGTAGTTACTGTCTGATAGGAGGAAGGACTGTTTCGGCATGAGTACGACTATACCAGCGTACGCACCCTCTCATAAGTGTCCAAGTCCAGGACTTGAGACGTTAAGACAGAGCTCAAAGCCTCGCTGTCTCGCTAGTAAGCAAAGTGCTTATCTAGGTCCATGAAGCTTGGCTATGCTGAGTTAAGTTGATGTACTTGAATCCGCTGCATGAACGGCAACTACTCTACGAGGAATAAAGGGTTTCAGCCGTTAAGGGGAGATGAGAGAATAGGGGTTTGGGGCAACTGGCACATGACCTTTTAATCCATTTTACAGCCGACGCTGTTTGGTAACTGTCATAAGGGAATGAGATCACGCCTGCCTTTGCCCATCATCAGCTTCTCTCGGCAGGTGGGAGCCCACCCTACCAACGTGGGACTACGCCAGCAAATTTCTGAAGGCACTGGGATGCTCTAGAAATTATTTGTTGGGAGGAACTTTATCGATTGGGAAATAGCTTTGCAAATAACCTAGCATCATTCGTTTTGTTTCTGCGACTAGGCGTTGCCGAAAGCTCCCTTGTTGACTCAGCGATAACCATAACAAGGTTCCGATCGCATTGACTAATGTAAACGCAATCGCCTCATAGTCCGCCGGTTTGAGACCAGGGTAGTACTTTGACAAGACTATCGCCCAGTCCTGAATGAGCTGACGATCAGCAGCCGATTCAATCTTCCCTAATTCAGGAATTGCGTCCTGCACCTGCGTAAAGATGGCATGATAGCCAGGATAGTCCTTAAAGAATTGCTCGGCCGCATCAACAATCAACTCCACATACTCCGAGAGACTTGAATGAATCGTCTCAAGGGTGTGGAGTGTGTCAAATCGCTGTTGCAATACCCCTACATAGCGGCTCGTGAGTGCCTGCACAATCGCCTCTTTATCTGGGAAGAACTGATAAAGCGACCCAATCGAGACATTGGCTTTTGCTGCAATCGCGTTAGTTGTGGTGGCATTGTAGCCCTCGGCAATAAACATCTGTTCCGCCACATCCAAGATTTGATTGACTCGTTCTTGACTGCGAGCCTGCCTAGGATGACGGCGCATTCCGGGTAGTTTCGATATTTTTTCTGTCATGAGATTGTTTTCTGCAGCACCAATAAATGAGCAATACTCACATTTTTATTGACAAACCTGAGCATTGCTCATATTTTAAAACATGAGTTTTACTCATAATTTTACTCGTAACTACCAGAGGAATCTCCGATGAGTCAGAAGATCAGTCAAGAGATCAGCCAAGATTTGCTGACACTGCCGCATCCTCAAGTACCCGATGCTTTTGTGGAGTATAGCCGCGACCCGTTGGGGTTCATGACACGCTGTGCTCGTGAGTTGGGCGAGGTTGTGCCGTTGCAGTTTGAGGAAGAGATGTATTGTCTACTCACCAATCCTGATCACATTACCGAGGTGCTCAAGGATCGACTGCGCTTTATCAAAGCCAGGGAAACCCGGAGGCTGCGGGGATTGCTGGGAAATGGCTTGATCACCAATGAAGGAGATTTCTGGCAGCGGCAGCGACGGTTGAGTCAGCCTATCTTTCACCAACAGCGCATTAGCGGCTATGGGGCGGTCATGGTGGACTACACACAGCGAATGCTACGGACCTGGCAAGTGGGGCAAGTTCTGGATGTGCATGAAGCCATGATGCGGCTCACCCTAGATATTGTGATGAAAACCATCTTCAACCGCGATGTCAGCGACAGCGAAGCTAACCATGTCGCCCATGCCCTGGATGAAGCAATGGATTGGTACATGGCTGAGGGAGAGGATACAGACGAAATTCATCGCGAGAATTGGCTCGATCGCACTGTCAAAGCGATTCATCAAACGCTGCAATCGGTCGGCGTTAGCATAGGTGAATCCGATCGGCGCTACCAGGAGGCAATCGCCCAACTCGACCAAACGCTCTATGCCATGATTCGGCAGCGTCGTCGCAATCAGGAGACTGGAGAAGATTTACTCGGCATGTTAATGCAGATCGAAGATGCTGATGACGGCAGTCGGATGAGCGATCAACAGTTGCGTGATGAAGTTGCCACCATGATCCTGGCAGGTCACGAAACAACGGCGACTACCCTGTCTTGGACATGGATGCTATTAGATCAACATCCGCAGGTGCGTACCCAGTTGCAGACAGAGCTTGATCGAGTTTTACAAGGGCGGATGGCGACAGTTGCAGATTTACCCCAACTTCCCTATGCCAATTGGATCATTAAAGAAGCGATGCGGCTCTACCCACCTGTGACAGACTTAAGCCGAGAAGCCATAGAAGACTGTGAAGTGGGCGGTTATCGGATTGCCAAGGGAACCACATTGGTTATGAGCCAGTGGGTGATGCATCGCCATGAACGCTACTTTGCAGAACCAGAGAAGTTCGACCCAGAGCGTTGGGCTAATGATTTTGAGAACCAATTACCACGCGGCGTTTACTTTCCGTTTGGTGACGGCCCCCGCATTTGTATTGGCAAGAGCTTTGCCCTAATGGAAGCAGTGCTGATTCTAGTGACGATCGCCCAACAGTTTGAACTTCACCTTGTACCTGATCAATTAGTTGATCTTCAGCCTTCGATTACCTTGCGTCCTCGGCACGGCATTCAGGTGCAGCTAGAGGCAGCCTAATCTTGAAAAATTCTAAAGTGCTCGGTATCTCGCTTTTCGTTGCTGTTAAGGATATCGAGCGCTGGCAATATGAACTTTATCTACAGATCTGGAACTTACGATGAACCAGTCTTGTATCATCCAGTCCTGTTATGTCGGATTGCGTTTCTTACGAATCAAGTCTTACCCCTGGAAAACGCTAGCGATCTCGCCATTCAAGCTGCTGCTCGCCTCTGGCACCAGCCGTGCCACGAAGAATGTTGCTACATAAGAGCTGCCATAAAAATTGACTGGGCTGGAGTTTATGGCCTGCTCAACGATTTGTTGTGGTGAGGCGAGTCATGCTACGCTCTGCACTGCAATTGCCCAATTTCCGTTGGCTCTGGTTTGGTCAAACGTTTATTTTCACTGCCTCTCAGTTTTGGTTTGTGGCGCTAACCCCTTATCATGAGCCACTTGTATTAAAGAGATTGACATACCTGCAATGTTAAGTAAGGGAGCTTAATGAAGCTTAAATCTATAGCACTAGCAATTAGTTGTTGCGATTATTGAATGATTTGCTAGTTACTAAACATCTAACACTGACGATCTAGCCAAAGTCTTTCCAATCTTGACATCGACTCCGACTGAACGGAGCTTGGAGCTATTTGCCAGGTACAGTGATGTCAGTTCAATGTGAAAACTATATCGGAGTGGACATATGACGACTGAAAGTTATCCGGCTCTTTTTGTGGATGTTCCGGCAGAAACAGAAGAAGGCGTGAGTGATGCTGACATACTTGGTCCATTCGGCGTACGTGCCCGTCTGGTGCAGCTAACATCCGCAGCTTTTGAAGATGTCGAGCGAATCAACCTCAATCTTTTCCCGAGCAAGACGATGCACCGCATGCGCTTTTCGGCATCTGGCGGTGAACAACCGACTGATCTCGTTGCCATTCTGGAGCGTGGAAACGAAGAAGGCGGCGCGTCCGTTCGTCTGGGTACATTGGAAGATGATCCTGATAGCACTCTTTCGATCGTGGCGGTAGACAATATTGTCTCTCTCACTCTGTCGTCTCCCCGATATGGGTTGTTTGAGGCAACGGTGTTCAATGAGCAAGAGCGCATATACGTCCTCCGCGAACTTAACGAAGACGAACTGCCTGATTGCGGCGTCGGGCAAGACCGGGAGATTGATAATTTAAAGCAAGGCAATGATGCAAGCGAGAAGCGCGAGTATCGTGAGGTCGAAGAAGAGGTCGAAGAAGAGGTCGAAGAAGAAGTCGAAGAAGAAGTCGAAGAAAGCGAGATAGACATTAATCTTCTCGTCGTATATACGACCACGGCTCGGGAGTCCATTGGCGGCAATGCGGCAATGCGTGCAAGGATAGCGGAGGCAGTGGCACGATGCAACGAAGTGCTTAGCAAGAGCGCTCTGGATAGTATTCACATTAAGCTCGTACATACTGAGGAGTTGTCAAGCTACCGTGAGTTGTCTGGTGGTCTTGAAGATTTTACGACAATGCTCAACCAATTGGTGGCTGGAACAGCGACGGGTCTCACAGACCTGCATGCACTTCGCAACCGTGTCCGTGCTGATATGGTCAGTTTGTTTGTAGCAAACAGCAACCTTGGTGGCTTGGCTAACATCATGCAAAAAGATGAGGTATCCAATGTCTTTGCACGTGAAGCTTACAGCGTTGTTAGCTACAGCCTATCCACTACTAGCTGGTCACTAATCCACGAGCTTGGACATAATTTTGGATGCTGCCATGACGTAGATGACAAATCAATTACGGGGGTTCGTGAGTATGCAATAGGGCATTCGTTCACTGCTGACACGAAAAGATGGACAACTGTGATGGTGCGGAAGTCCGTGAAGGGCGCTCGCATTGGATATTTCTCCAATCCCAACGTCAATTACAAGGGTGTGGCGACGGGAGTAGCCGGGAAGCGAGACAATGCACGTGCGATACGTATAACCGCTGCGACCATAGCTGCGTTTCGCTAATGCGCGTTCGCCGAACTTCACGCTGAAGCTGTCCGATCCGAACCAGCTATGCTACCGCCTACATTCCGCACTTCCAACTAGCACATTGAGAATTAACGGCAGTCAGCTTACGACGATCACACCCTGCTCTATTCGCAACTAAATTAGTGTATTACGAGTAAAGGATGAGTAGTTCATTCGAACTAAATATTCTGAAACTCCTGCCTTGAATAGATTTGAGGCTTGATCTGATATTCCACAGGTTGATGGGAATTAATTAAGCAGGTAGTAACGACAGTAAGGCAACCAAGAAGCCGAATGGTTTTATTACGCTCATCAGCCAAATTACTGACCTGCTGAGCGGTTGCTAAAGTCACCAAATGGATTGCCTAAAACTTCTGCAGAATCTAATGGAATGTGGGGTGGGCAGTAGGTTTTTAGTTCAAAACGGTCTTGCCAGATCGCTCCAAATTACTGTCAGAGTTTGCGCTGAGCTAAGTTCGCCTTTGTATAGCAATGGAGAAGAAATGGCGCTAATGCTGAAAAGCTGGCTACTTGGAGCTTTCCGCAACCATGCTTGATTTGACACGTAATAGCTTGAACTGTCCAACTTTTGACTGTTTCTGAGACTGTTGATGCTGTAAAAGCTTAATTTTTCGTTGTTTTTGCTTGCTTACTAGCAACTAGACCAATCGTCGTAAGTGGGACAGTTTTTGCTTAACGACCATTTTTCCTCGGTTGCTATACAAAGGCGAACCAGAGAAGTCCTATCTAAGCTTTCTCTATCAAGAACACTTATCCCAAGTTGCCCTCCCATATCTCACATTGACATGTTCAACCTTATCAAACAAATTGGCGGGAAAATCAAATCGAACTGTAATAGGTCCTGTACCATCATCTAAACAGGTAACTTGAACATAAGAAACAATGGCAGCAGTGTGTAACACTTGCTTATTCCCATCCAATAGCGAGACCTTCGTAGTTTTATCTCTTATTGACCAACCCAGCGACCTTGTTGCGTAAGTAAAGACTCCCTGCCCCTTCAGCAATCCATCACTCTGATAGGTCATGATTGTAACTTTTGCATTCTCTATCTGACCAAATGGAGTTTGATTTGCTCCATAAAAAACAAAGGGATTTGGTTGCAAATTCCATGTACGAGACGAAACTGTTGCATCTTCCTGTATACCTAGAAGAACACTGACTAATCCCTGCGCTTTTTGAGTAGTCGGCAAAATGCTCTCTTGCGCAAGATCGTCAGAGAGTAATTGCTCCTCAGGATAGGCTTCTTCCATTTCGTTTATCACAGCTCAACTGCTCCTTGATACGCCAGTTACAAGTCAATCCTAAGTAGAACAAGCTTAACTGCAAGTTATTACTTCATCAACAAGTGTAAAAAATCGATACACAATTCCACAATTGCTTGTTCTACCCAATCATTAAGACATGAAACAGTTTATGAAGCTATCGCAGCTTACATTCAAAACTATTCTTATACGTAAAACCTCATCAGTGCTTTAATGTAGTTGCTCTAAACCTTTAAGAATTCTATGGCATACTCAGAGGCTAAGCCAGTCAGAATTAAATCTCCAGCTATCTCAATAACTGAAACAGAAGATGAAATTTTAATTGAATTTTTAAGTCTTGATCAAGCAATGGAATATTTTTCTAGTGAGGAAAGTAGGAGATTTACAGGAGGATGTGAATTAACAGGAATCTATCCTAACTACTCTTGCTCAAACAATGGTTGTAGTGGAAGTTGTCGCGTCAAAGAAACTATAGCAGCCGGAGGAGTACGCATCTATAGTTGTGCGTGCGAATAGTTCTTTGGTAAACAAGTAATCTTAAATACGCCATAAGAGCTTAGTTCTTGGCTTCACAACACAAGAGAAAAGTTGGCATGGAAGAAACTTTTAACGAATCTACTGAATTGACGTACTCTTCAAATTTTATTGAAGAAGATGAAGAGGTTTCACCGAGTGAAGCTATAAATGCTCAAACTCTTCCTTTGTATCTCGTTTTCATGAGAGCCAATCGCACCTATTACTCCTTCAGTTTAAATGGTGAAAACTTCCGACAGTTTAACGGAGGACCACTGAAGCGAACTTGTGAGTATAGCTACCCAGAAAGAGATAGATGTGCAATAGAAAAGAAATGGGTATATACAACGCAGATAACAGTCGATGTTGATTACGAGGTCAGGGTAGAAGTAAGGGACGATACAACAGGTCGATTTTTTGTTTCAACAGCTAACATTACAGCTAGAGCTAACTGGCCGTATGCTTGGATTGTTTACCCTCCCTAAATAGATCTAGAACAAAATACAGAGGTTGGGTCAGTTCCTGCGGTGGCTCAGCCTCTATTTCAATTTTTTAACGCAGTCTAGCGTAAGATCAATTTCTAAAAAATTGAAATATTTATGAGTGATTACCAGGCTGGTAAAGATATTCAAGCAATACAAAGTAGGCTAGACATACTTGAGAAAAGACTCAATCAGCTTGAATCAAGTAAAATTGGTCACTTTTACGAATATCCTTCAAGTTTAGGAGACTTATCAACAGAAGGTTACTATGTATCGAGAATTTATCTTGATATAAAACATGACCTTTTCACATTCCGACCTACCTCAGAAATCATTACCTCATATATAAAAAAACATCGCCCTAATTGGGATCAACCTTTTTCGGCTGAGGCATTAGCCAATCGTATAATAGAAGTTGCTGATGCTTTGCTTATTGATCCTCGAATATTTACAGGGTTAATCAGGAAAGAATCTACTTTTAATATGAATGCTGTTAGTCCAACTGGTGCTGTTGGTTCTACACAGATCACGTTGATTGCTGTAAAAGAATTCATGGACCAAGTTGGGATGACAATCAAGTCAAAACTTGACGCAGATAGAACAGCTGTTGATTTTTTTAGGGCTGCTGTTAAAAAGTTAATTCCAAATCTAGATCCATCAATCTAAAACTTCCAATCACAAACACAAGAAAATCAATGGGCAACTATGTTCAAAGATTGGATAAAATCATCATCATCAATACAAACAGCCGTAGGAGGCGTAATATTAAAAGTTTATTTAGGCTACCATTCAAAACAACAAGGAGATAGCAGTATAAAAGCTTTCTTATCGACAGATGCTGCCTCCATTGCTATTAGAGAGAGTATTTATGATAAAGCACTGCAATCATATAATGGTGAACCAGGAGACAGAAAAGTTCAATATGCAAAAGCCATATTAAATTTTTCAAGGGAAATTTGATACTCCTCCTTACTCTCATTTCAGAAAGGATAATCAAATGTGGTGTTTAGAAGCCTAAGCTGGGCAAAGAGGCTATGTAAACAGTATCAGCCAGCCAGTCGCCCAATTAGAGCTAATTTATAAAGAGAAACTAAAGCGCTGCAGGGTAAACTTGAGCAGCTAGAGTGCATCCCAGTCTTGTAGGACTAAGCAGAGAACCTGCCGTTAAGGTAGGCACAACGATGCAGTAGCACCTGTTGCACGTTATTCGAACTCCATTGAGCACCCGAGATCTT
>NZ_JACJQO010000024.1 GCF_014696715.1 Pseudanabaena sp. FACHB-2040 | reverse complement strand
TTTGACCGCTTGATTCACTGCATGAATCAATTCCGCGCTTCGCCACACGCTTTCAAACTGGCTGTTTGATGCCTTGAAAACTTTTTTCTCAACCAGAGTGACTAAAGAGGGATAGAATCCGAACTTGATCGAAAGTACATTCATACAACCAACCGACCAGCAATGTCTGAATGCAAAATCCGGTAGCGATGTCCCACACCTTTGATGCGAGCGACGACCTGTTTGCCCCCCGGATGAAGCGGTTGGCACTACGAGCTATTGCCGTAAACCAACGACGACAGACCCTGGCTGCCTCAACGCTTCAGCAATACGGCTCTCGATTCCGAGGCAGCCTGTGGGAGATCTTGAATCCGAAGCCCCAGTCCTCTGAGGGAGTATCTCTGCCTTCCAGGCTATTTCCTATGTCCTTGCCTCACATCAGTCTGATTGGCTACTGAGTTGAGCAATTACAAGTCAAGGTATAAAGATCTACACAAGGAGCTTTATGTTCTGAAGTTTGGCAAGCGATATACTTCGGGAAACAGATGGCAGTCCTTCATCGGGGGAGTATTCAATGATTATCTTGCCTGGAGTTACTATCCACAGCAAAATCTATGAGAGCTTAGCTTCTTTGGTATATCGGGGCATCAGAGAGCAAGATAACTGTGCAGTGATTGCCAAAGTTCTCAAGCAGGATTATCCCTCTCCTCAGGAATTAACTCGTTATCGGCAGGAATATGAAATTACTCGTTTTCTCAACCTTGAAGGCGTAGTCAAGGCATACAGCCAACAAGACTACCAGCGCACGCTGGTTCTTCTTTTGGAAGATTTTGGTGGAGAGTCTTTAGAATTCTGGATGCGGCAACAATTAGACTTCTGTCCCATGCCGCTGTCGGTTTTTTTGAATATGGCGATCGCCATTACTGATACTCTAGGCAAAATCCATGCGGCTCATGTCATTCATAAAGATATTAATCCTGGCAATATTGTTTTTAATCCGAGGACTGGCGTTGTCAAAATCATTGATTTTGGCATTGCCACTCGCTTCAGTCGCACCAATCCCACATTCAAAAGTCTCCATCTTCTAGAAGGAACCCCCGCCTATTTGTCGCCAGAGCAAACCGGACGAATGAACCGGATGCTCGACTATCGCACTGATTTCTACTCACTGGGTGCAACCTTCTATGAACTGTTGACGGGACAATTGCCGTTTCCCACCAGTGATCTCCTGGAACTAGTTCACTGTCACATTGCTACACCGCCGACTCCCCCGCATGAATTGAATGCCACGATTCCCCAACCTGTTTCAAACCTGATTTTGAAACTGATGGCGAAGAATGCGGAGGATCGCTATCAAAGTGCCTGGGGCATCAAAGCAGATCTAGAGCGCTGTGCCCAACAACTGGCGGAAATGGGTCAGATTAACACCCTATCGTTGGGACTCCAAGATGTCTCCGAGCAGTTCCGCATTCCTCAAAAACTGTATGGGCGAGAAGCGGAGATCGAAGCATTATTGGTGGCGTTTGACAGAGTGGTAGGGAGTAAGGCAGTCCGTGAAATGATGCTGGTCTCTGGTTACGCTGGCATCGGCAAAACAGCATTGGTACAGGAACTCTTTAAACCGATTACTGCAAAGCACGGCTATTTTATCTGGGGTAAATTTGACCAATTCCAGCGCAATATTCCTTACAGCGCCATCGTCGATGCCCTGCAAAAATTGGTGCAGCAACTGTTGGGTGAACCCAATGAACAGGTGGAAGTATGGCGATCGCGCCTGCTCACTGCTTTGGGAAGCAACGGACAAATTATCATAGATGTGATTCCCGAAGTTGAGTTCATTATTGGCAAGCAGCCGCCTGTGCCCGAAGCTGGAGCAACAGAAGCACAGAATCGCTTCAATCTCACGTTTCAAAGATTTGTGCGGGCGTTTTGTGCAAAAGAGCATCCCCTAGTCATTTTTTTAGACGATCTACAGTGGATCGATTCTGCGACGTTGAAGTTAATCGAACTCATCTTACTTGATGAGCAAATCCAGTATCTGTTTTTGATCGGAGCGTACCGAGATAACGAACTGACTCCAACGCATCCGGTGGTCTTAACGCTAGAGAGCCTGCGAAACCAGGGAGCAGTATTTCAGGAAATAAGCCTGACCCCCTTAACACTGGAACCGTTGAGTCAACTGATAGCTGAGACATTACATCACAATCCTGATACCGTTCGCTCCTTAGCCCAAGTCGTGTCACGTAAAACCGAGGGCAACCCTTTCTTTGTAGGTGAATTTTTGAAGCTGCTGTATGGCGAAAACCTGTTGACTTTTGATGCCCAACAGTTGAGTTGGCAGTGGAACCTAGCTAAGATTGAAGCCCAAGATATTACTGCTAATGTGGTGGAGTTGCTGCTGCGTCAGTTGCAAAAATTGCCGGAAGCAACACAGCAAGTTCTCTCCATCGCGGCTTGTGTTGGGTCTGAGTTTGATTTAAAGACGTTGGCGTTTAGCGCAGAGCGCAACTCCGAAGGAACCGTTTGCGAAAAATCACCGAAAGCAATTTTCCAGGATTTATTAGCAGCAATACAAGCGGGATTAATTCAACCTCTGTCTGAATTGGACGAAGATTTGTTGGTTCAAGAGTATAAGTTTTCGCACGATCGCGTGCAGCAAGCGGCTTATGCTTTGATTGATGATTCGCATAAACAGGTTGTTCATCTGCAAATCGGTCGCAATTTGCTCGAAAAAACTTCACCAGAGCAACGATCCGAGCGGCTGTTTGAAATCATCGATCATCTCAATCAAGGACTTGAGCTAGTCACTGCTCGAGCAGAACGAACTGAAATTGCCAGATTGAATTTAATGGCAGGTCAGAAAGCAAAGGCAGCAACGGCTTATGAAGCAGCTTTTAAGTATTTCACTACAGGGCTTAAACTCCTCAATTCAGAGAGTTGGCAGAGTGAGTATGATCTCACCTTAGCGTTGTACTCAGAAGCAGCAGAAGCGACGTATCTCCAGGGTTGCTTTGATGAGATGGAACAGCTGATAGAAGTGGTACTTGATCGTGCCAAAACAGTGGTTGACAAAGTGCAGGTTTACGATAGCAGAATTCAAGGACATTTGTCGCAGGGTAACCTGAAAGAAACACTCAAAACTGGATTGGAAGCGTTAAAGCTCTTGGGAATAGATTTAATAGAAAATCCAAGCCAGTTAGATGTTCAAAGGGAATTGGAGTCAACGGCTGCACTACTCGCTGAACGAGAAATCGAAGACTTGACTAATTTACCAGAGATTGCTGCATCAGAACCACTGGCAGCTATAACAATCCTAGCGAATATAGGGTCTGCTGCATTTATAACGTTACCAGCACTGTGGATACTGATTATATGCAAAACGGTAAATTTATCAATCAACTACGGTAATACTATCTGGTCACCGATGTATTATGCTGCCTACGGATTTGTTCTATGTGGAGTTGTTCAAGACATTGAACTCGGCTATAAATTTGGTCAATTGGCTCTTACCTCGGCAGAACAATTGAATACCAAAAGAGGCAAGGCTAGAACCCTAAGGTTTTCGGCTACCCATATCATGCAATGGAAGGTGCATCTTGGGAACATAATACCCATGCTGGCTGATGCCTATCAAAGTGGAGTGGAAACTGGAGACTTTGAATGTGCTGGTTATGCTGCCTATAACGTATGCTACAACTCGTTTTCTGCTGGAGAGGAACTCACCCAACTGGAACAAAAAACAGCAACCTATAGCAAAGCGACCAATCAAATCAGACGGGAACGCCCCTCGAATTGGCTGGCAATAGTGTGGCAGACAATTCTTAATTTGTTAGATAGGTCTGAGAATCCCAGTCGCTTAGTTGGTCGGGTGTGTAATGAAGAGGAGGCGTTATCACACGCTATTGCAGTTAAAGATGGAACTGTAATTCAAATACTCTATTTACACAAAGTCATACTGTTTTATCTATTTGAAGAATACCATCAAGCTGTACAAACCGCCGTTGTGGCAAGGCAACATTTTGAAGAGGTGACAGCAATAATGCTTCTACCTATATTCTGTTTCTATCATTCTCTAGCGCTTTTGAGCCTATCACCTGATGCTTCAAACTCTGAAAAAGAAGCTTGGCTAAGTTGTGTTAGCACCAACCAAGAAAAAATGCAGAAATGGGCAGAACACGCCCCAATGAATTATCTACATAAATTTTATCTAGTCGCGGCAGAGAAAGCGCGAGTTTTAGGGCAGTTTCTTGAGGCTGAAGAGTTTTATGAACAGGCGATTCAAGGAGCCAGAGAAAATGAATATATCCAGGAAGAGGCGTTAGCATACGAATTGGCTGCAAAACATTATCTAGCGCGAGGTCGGGAAAAGATTGCTCAGCTCTACATGAAAGAAGCACACTATTGCTATGAAAGATGGGGCGCAACTGCTAAAGTTAAAGATTTAGAAAAACGCTATCCACAACTACTCAATTCCAACCTGATTCGGCAATCGAACTCAATCTTGACCGCTAAAACGACCCTTCATCCGACTGCGGCGATCGATTTGGCTGCGGTAATGAAAGCAGCTCAAGCTCTTTCAGAAATAATCCATCTCGATCAATTGATCGCCACGTTAATGCAGGTGGTGATAGAAGATGCCGGAGCCGAAACAGGCGTTCTAGTGCTCCTAGAAGACGATCAACTCACTGTGGTGGCTCAGTGTAGTGGGAGTAGACAGTGCAACCTGGAAAAGATCGCTGTTACTGACTGTGCAACGATTCCTGTCCCCGTCATTTACTCAGTAGAACGTACTCAAGAAACTCTGGTGTTTGATGATGCAGTCAGCGAACCATCTTTTTTGACTGATCCTTATATTCAACACCAACAGACGCGATCGCTCCTCTCTATGCCAATTCTCAAGCAAAATCAGCTTGTCGGCATCCTTTATTTGGAGAACAATCTCAGTACTGGAGTGTTTACCCGCGATCGCTTACAAGTCCTCAAACTGTTGATGGCTCAGGCAGCAATTTCCCTGGAGAATGCTCGGTTATATGAACAGTTAGCAGACTATACCGAAACCTTGGAAAGGAAGGTAGAAGAGCGAACTCAATCCCTACAGCAGGAAATCGCTGAACGTCAACAGACCGAAGCCGCATTGAGACAAAGTGAAGCGAATTATCGCAACCTGCTACAAACCGCGAATTCCGTTATCATTCGCTATGACACGCAAGGACGAATTCGATACATCAACGATTATGGGGTGAAACTCCTGGGTTATGAAGAACATGAGATTTTAGGGCGAACCTTATTTGAAACCATCATTCCAGAAGCCGAACTCTCTGGACGCGATATGAGACCCATGGTCCACGATTTACTTCGTAATCCTCAATCGTACCCGCAAGGCGAAGGTGAATATCTGTGTCGAGATGGACGGCGAGTTTGGATGGTCTGGTCGAATCAAGCCATCTTCAATGACCAGGGAGAGGTCGTTGAAATCTTATCGGTTGGCAATGACACCACCCAGCGTAAACAAGCAGAAGAGGCTTTACAAGCTTCAGAGAAAGAGCTGCAAACTTTAATTGCGGCAATTCCCGACCCGTTGTATGTACTAACTGCTGAAGGGCAAGTACTCGATGCAGTCGAGAGAGAGCCCAATCAGTCATGTAGACCAATCGAGGAGCAGATTGGTAAAACACTGCATCAACTCCTTGCCAAGGAACAAGCCGATGAATTCTTGAGTTGCATGCAGCAGGTGCTGAGAACCCAACAAGTCCTCACCATTGAATACAGCCACTGGAAAGCTGGACGAGAAATCTGGTTTTCGGTTCGCATTGCCCCGATTCGGCACGAGCAGGTGATTTGGTTAGTGCGAGATATTACGGCGCTGAAGCAAGCAGAAGAAGCCTCAATTTTAGAGGAGCGCAACCGCATGGCACGCGAAATTCACGATACACTCGCTCAGGCGTTTACAGGCATTCTGGCTCAGGTGGGTGCTGCAAAACAGGTGCTAACGGATGATGTAGAAGCAACTGGAGCACATCTAGACCTGATCAAAGAATTGGCGCGAACTGGACTGACTGAAGCACGGCGATCGGTCGTCGCGCTGCGTCCTCAGCTTTTGGAAGAAGGCAGTTTACAAAGCGCTCTCCATCGTCTCATCGCTCAAATCAGAACTGCCGCAATGGATACCACTTTGCACTATGAGATCGAGGGTACGGTGTATTCTCTCCCCACTGAAGTCGAGAATAACCTACTACGGATGGGGCAGGAAGCCTTAACCAATGCGATTAAACATGCCAATGCTGACGAAATTCGAGTCGAGCTAATCTACGATCGCGATCAGGTTTGCTTGCGCGTGAAAGATAATGGACAGGGTTTTGGCGTTGGGAGTATTCCATTCTCTGAGGGTTTTGGCTTACTCGGCATGAGCGAACGGGCAGAGCGCATCGGCGCACAACTCACGATTGGGAGTCAACCTGGGCAGGGAACAGAGATTATTGTCACCGTCAATCGGAAGTAGCATCACGATGAGCCAAGCCACAACCATTCGGATTTTAATTGCAGACGATCACGCCATTTTTCGGCAAGGATTAGCCACGATTATTAACCGTGACCCAGACATGAGCGTGATTGCCCAAGCCGAAAATGGGGAACAAGCGATCGCTCTATTTGGGGAACATCAACCGGATATCACGCTGATGGATCTCTGCATGCCCGAAGTGGAGGGAGTTGCCGCCATCGGTGCAATTTGTGCTGCTGCTAAATCGGCTCGGATTATTGTACTGACAACGTATGATAGTGACGAAGATATTTACCGGGGCTTGCAGGCAGGCGCAAAAGGATACCTGTTGAAAGAAACTGAACCTGACGAGCTTCTGAATGCTATTCGTACCGTTCATCGGGGTCAGCAGTATATTCCGCCCGATGTAGGAGCAAAGTTGGTACAACGGCTCAGCAATCCAGAACTGAGTGAACGAGAACTGGCGGTACTCCGCTCACTTGCACAGGGAATGAGCAATGCCGATATTGCGACTGCTTTGAGTATCGGTGAAGGCACTGTTAAATCCCATGTCAATCGGATTTTGAATAAGCTAGATGTCAGCGATCGCACCCAAGCTGTGATTGTTGCCGTTAAGCGCGGCATTGTCAGTTTGTAGGATGTACTTTCGATCAAGTTCGGATTCTAACTTAAGTTAGAGCCTACCTTCTATCTTAAGAAGGAGCGGCTGCTCCACCAAATTACAGCTTAAAAATGTTAACTCACTGTAGATGACAATTAAAAGCCAATTACTTATATTGAATTCATGTGGATTGAGCAAGTGAATCACAAGGTTCCATGCTTGATACAGATATAAAAAGATGATCGACGACCATAGTTCCAGCCGACATTCCGCAGGTTGACGAGCAGTTTTACCTGTGCAACGCGCAGATGTACTTCTGAAACCCTTATATAGAGGCAGTTCCAGCATCAGCCTGTTTCCCAAGCCAGTGGACCAACTTAAAATTGCGCAACATTTTGAACCGCCTTGGCCCAAAGTCCAGATCCGCTTATTTCAAGGCTTCTAAGCGACGCAAAGTTGATACACCTCGGAAATAAAATGTCAACCTGCGGAATGTCGGTTCCAGTTCTTTAGTTGTGCCAGCTTCAACCCAAGATCACAGTCAAGGTGTGCTAAGTGCCGCCGTGGTATTAGTGATGTATGGGGATTATCAATGTCCTAGAAGTCCAGCCGTTTACAAGCTGATTAAAATCATTCGGCAAGAGCTTACGGTTTCTTTTGGAGAGAATTATTTATGTTTTATCTTCCGCTTAGATATTCGGAAATGCATTGATCTATGCTGAAAAATACAATTTTCAAGACATTTGTTACTGCCACAGTAAGTAGTGCGGCTTTTTTGTGTGTAAGTGTTAATAATGCTTATGCTGCTTCTTTCAACTCTATTTCTCGTATTTATGCTTTTGGTGATAGCTATTCAGATAATGGGGCAGCACTTCGGATTACAACAGCAGCAGTTAACTCTGGGGTGCCTGGAGCATTTATATTCCCCCAAGTAGATGTGTATGACTCTGATGGTCGATGGACAAATGATCCCGGCTTAACATCAGTTGAGGTACTAGCAAAACAAAAAAATTTACAATTAACAGATTATGCTGTGGGTGGTGCAAAAAGCGGTAATGGCAATTTAAGTACTTGGCTTGATAAATATCAAAATACTGGTTTATTCGGTCAAATCGAAGAATATAAAGCAGAAGTTAATCGTGTGCCAGATTCTAAAGGATTATACTTCATTTTTATATCTACAAATGACTTATTAGAAAGGTTTTTTAATAATCAGACTGGTTCGGTCGATGTATTAGCTGATGCTGCTGTTAACAATATTGCTTCTGGAATATCACAACTTGCAGTGCTAGGTGCAGAACAGTTTTTTGTTGTAAATTCTACAGATTTAGCTGCATTACCACTTTTTGAGCAATACTCAGAAGAGGCAGCTAAGTTTAGAGATGCTATCAATAAAAGTCTTCCCGGTCAACTCGATACCCTGAATAAGCAATTAGGTGTCGAAGTTGCACTGTATGACCATGTTGCAATTAGCAACAAAATTCGCTCTACCCCAGCGACATTTGGTTTTACCAATATAAATGATGCCTGCAAACTTTTATACACCACTGGGGGGTTAGAGCCTGCTTGTTCAACACCTGATAACTATTATTACTTCGACGAGATTCATCCTACTCGTCGTGTACATCAAATCATTGGTGAAGATATGGCCAATTTCTTAGATATACAGAAAACACCAACTGTTCCTGAACCATCAAATGTTGTAGCTTTGATAGCTTGTATAGGTATAATAAGTTTACTACGGCGTAAAGTTCATAGTAGCTAAGGGTATCACCGTGCCAAAGTAGGTTTCATTGTACGCGCTTGTCCCAAACTTATAGCGGTTCTCAGTTGGGTGCAATATAGTAACAGTTGTGCGTGAACCATCCAATGATGTCTTTTTAGTTACAGCATCTAAGGCATTTGTAATGGCCTCATTTAGGCATTGAGCCGAGATACAAGTAAAAAACAGCAATATGGTCTGGAAAGCCCTGCTGTATATAAGTTTGAGCGTTTTTTAAGCGAAAGTAGGATTTTGCCTGAAGATACTTGCAGTCTGAAGGTCAATAATTGCTTTTCGCCAACCCAAGAGTTTAATAAATACTCTGTGGTAGAAGGCTAATATTTTGGGCTATAATCCTTTGCCTGTAATAGTTACAGACAATCCATTGCGAAGGATACTCAAAGTCCTTGCTGTAAAACCTGTAAATAAAATTAATAAATACTCCAGTTTTTGTAGCGATACATACCCAAGATTTACGTTATCCTGCCGATTTTACTTAAAAATGGCTGAACCCTATATATAGTAAGAGCTTCGAGACCATCTTGCAGGTTTTTACTTATATCTCGGCTCAATACCTATTCCGCCCGATGTAGAAGCAAAGTTGGTACAGCGCCTCAGCAATCTAGAACTGAGTGAACGAGAGCTGGCGGTACTCCGCTCACTGGTACAGGGGATGAGTAACGCTGATATTGCGGCTGCTTTGAGTATTGGTGAAGGTACGGTTAAATCTCATGTCAATCGGATTTTGAATAAACTAGATGTTAGCGATCGCACCCAAGCTGTGATTGTTGCCGTTAAGCGCGGCATTGTCAGTTTGTAGGCTGTACTTTCGATCAAATTCGGATTCTAACTTAAGTTAGAGCCAGCCTTCTACTTTGCGATGGCATGGTCAATCTATCAATTTGCACTGTAAAAAATTTAACTTGCTGTAGGCGACAGCTTGAAGGCGGCCACCTATATTGAATTTATGCAAACAGTCATGCAAATGGAACGTTGCATCCAAGTCGCGATCGACACCGATAGGTTCTCACACCAATACTGAAGGCGAATCAGGTGTTATGCAGCGAAAAGGGCCATGTTTGAGTTCTTAAAAAGAAGGTTTGCTATGAAGATTCTCATTGTTCTCACGTCTCATGACCAACTTGGCGATACCGGAAAGAAAACTGGTTTCTGGCTGGAAGAGTTTGCTGCTCCCTATTACGTGCTGAA
>NZ_JACJQO010000023.1 GCF_014696715.1 Pseudanabaena sp. FACHB-2040 | reverse complement strand
GGCAGCAATCACTGCCCGCACCAGCAACCCTCCCCCTAGCAGCCACAAGACTGTTTTGAGATGTTCTTTGGGCGGCAGGGTCCAGAGATTCATGAACTGTTCTCGCAAAATACTGATTCGTGAATCGTGGGGGCTTCAACAAGCCACTGATTGTTCAGCTCCGCCAAGAGAGGGTTTGGGGTTGGATGGGGTTTACAAAGGGGCGACCTGCTTCTGCCGCAGCAGCAAATTCCCGTTTTAGTCGGTAGTACCATCGTGCTTGAGCATCGGCATCACCCACTAATGTCATGGATGGATCATATTGCAAGCCAATCTGCTGCTTGCTTAAAACCTCCCGGTCCTGGGCCAAAAAGCTATGCATAAAAGAAGAGAGCAGCGGCTTGAGTAGGGGCACCCATGGCAGCGTTGTATAAAGTAGGTTGGTGACCTCGGTTTCTGTCTCTGAAATTGGAGTGGCTGTTGTTAAGTTACACGCTTGATGCTGATTGGTTGAAATTGATTCAATGCGAATTCCGGGTAGTTGAAATGAAATTTCGACCTCTGGATTGCGTCCCAGTAATCTATAAAGAAAGGTTTGCTGCTCTAGGGGATGGCGTCGCATGGTGAAGCCATAAGGGGATGGATCGAAAGTCTTCACTACTTCATTAAGCTGTACGGGCGATCGCCACCACCAAGCCTGATGCACAAAAGCAACGTGAGCCGGATCAACCAATCCTACAACCGCATGGTCAATACTGCTAGGAAATCGCATAGTGCAGGATAGCTGGTGTGTCTGGTTGCCAAAGTAGGGCACCTCGGGGACAGCTTCAATCGCATAGCTTTTCCCCTCATCGGCTATGTAAATCCAGATATTGCCCTGCACTTCACAGGTAGGATAGCTTCTGGCAGCAGTATGTTTTTGATGTTGAGATGCTGTAACTTTACCTGCTTCAGTGCGCTCAAACAGGATCTCTTCTGTCAAAAGCGTTTTAACAACTGATCGGCCCTGATTAAGCTGGTGGCTAGGAAAAGCGTAGTACCAGATATTTCTCAAGAACAAAGATTTTTCTGTCATGGAAATCCTATAGAGCACGTTGCGATTGTCCGCCTAATTTCCGTGCAGGCGCAGCGATTCTTCTGAGGGCTAGGAGAAGCCCTCTTGAGGTCAGGTGTTGGACAATCAATCGTTCAGAATGCTTCTCAAACACCCTCTTGGAAGTCAAGCAACAAAACGGTTCTGGGGCGCTCGCTCAAGTTCCACGCTTCATGCTCTACCTTGTCGCTAAAAATCAAACATTTTCCTTCTTCCCAATGTCGTGTTTCAGAACCTACCCGAATTCCACACTTTTCAGAATTGGTTTCAGGAATGATGACCCCCAAATGGCACCTCAATAGTCCATCGGGATAGCCAGTGTGAGGTGCAATATGCGTACCAGGTGCTAAAGTGGAAAATCCGGCTGTAGCAAGCCGAGGAATTTTTTGTACTAGCTTTGTTGTTTCTGGACAAAGACTACAGTTTTTGCCTATTCTGATGCCAAAAGCATACAAACCAAACGTATCCCAACCTGTGCCATATAAATGCTTTTCAGGCCAAGCAAGAAAATTATTTTGGTGCAGTTGACTTAGTTCGCGTTGAATAATCTGCCAATGAGTTTCTAGATTAGGTACAAACTCAAATTGAGATGGATCGTAAAATTCAATCATTTTTCAACACTAATTTCTACTTCTTAATTTTTATAATTTTCCACTGAATTAACAATCTATTAATCAGCAATGAAATGATGAAGAACAAAGTCCGAATCCATGCACCAATACCACCAATACGAGGCAGCAATTTCCAGACAAAAACTACCCATTCCCATCCTCGCTTGATTTCTTCCCATAGAGTCGGTTTTACAGAGTTTGTACGCTCGGGTTCTTGATTGGAAGCAGAACTGTTGCTCAAACTATTACGTCGGGTGAAATTCATTCTAATGAAGCAATTAAACTGTACGATTTCTCAAGATGGTGAAGCTAGAGCATGAACACTAACATTTTTAAGTAGAACTAATTAGCAACTATGGCATTAGCAATAGGGCGCAGTTAGCCTTTCGAGCCTCAGTTTGCTTATTAAGTTCCCAATTTGATTCATCTTTAATTCACGCTGTAGCAACAGAATAGCTAAGCGAAGAATGTAGCTGTAGACGCAAAGGTCATTTTGCTAAATGACTAAAGTCACTAGTGAAAATGACTTTAGTCACCAAGTTGAGTTGTCAAAACTGTTGCACGACAAACGAACGATGGCAATCTCGTTACTCAATGTCCTACTCGCGCCATTAAACGATTTGAAACCTGTCATCGGTTTTACAATTCGCTCTGACATAGTCTTATTTAACGTCAGAAATTCTTCGTTGACTTCAGATATAATCAAAATTGGCTCAATTCATGATGCTAGTCGTCCAGCATCATGAATTGAGTCTCTAAAGTTGTGGTATTGTTCCATTGAGCAACGTTGTCAATGAACATGACCTACCCCTTGACAAGTTCTGAAGTAGTTGAATCCACTCCGATTGGTCGAACTCTACGTTACGTCGAGTGGACTATGTTTTTAGTCATAGCGGTTGTAATCACCCTCAACGGTTTTGGGCAAACTTCAGCATCAGAATTTTATGTTACTTTTGCATCGCTAGCTGCCTGTGCTCTGCTAAGCTTGCGACTGCCAACCGATCGCCCCCTCTGGCAGCGGCGATTGTATATTGGCTTGAGTGTGCTTGCGTTGCTTCCCACACGCTTTTTCTCTGGCTGGAATCTAGAGATTCTGCTGTATCTCATCGTTGCTAAAAGTTGCTTTCTATTGAAACGAAGAGATGTCATCCTGCTTGTAATAACGATGGCGATCGTTTGGCAGGTTGGCTTAATTTGGAGTTTTACGACACAGTGGGAACAAACTGTGGCACACATTCGCGCTAACACAGCTGAATATTTGAACCATCCCGAAAGAGCGTTAATAGCTCAGCTGATTAATGATGTAGGCAGTTATATCGCTGCAAGTACTTTTTCAGTGTTACTTAGCTTTGCATGGATCTCTGAAAATCGCAGCCGCCAGCAAGCAATGATACTGGCTCAACAGGTTAGAACCTTGACCGCCACGCTAGAGCGCACTCGCATTGCCCGTGACATTCACGACTCTTTAGGATATGGCTTGACAAACCTCGATAGCGAACTTGCGGTCATTCACCAAAAACTGCATCAGCATGGGGTTAATGAATTAACTCAAGCGGTAGAAGCAGCGCAATTTCTTTCACGCCAATGCATTGAAGATGTTAGCCATGCATTGCAGACAATTCGTCAGTCAGAAAATTTTGATCTCAATCAAATTCTGTTGAGCTTAGTTGAACAAGTTCGATGTCGCCCAGGCTTAAACGTTCGCTGGGAGGTAAACCTACCTCAGTTGCCCTTGCAAACTAGCCACCACATCTACTGTATTGTTAGAGAAGGTTTGACGAATATCCAGAAACATGCGAAAGCCTCTCAGATTTATTTCCGCACTTGTTCCACGGCTGAAAGTATCATTCTAGAACTGGAGGATGATGGTCAGGGCTTTGACAGAGCGCAGACACCTTCAGGCTTTGGGCTACGGGGAATTGAAGAGCGAGTTCAATTGTTAAAAGGTAGATTAACAATTACTAGTAGTCTAGGCTCAGGAACAAAAATCTTTATTACCCTTCCCTTATGATTCAGCTTCTGATTGTAGACGATCAGGATACCTTTCGGCGAAACCTAGCCACACTATTGTCGGCTGAGGAAGATCTAGAAGTGATTGGACAGGCAAGAGATGGGCAAGAGGCGATCGCCCTCAGCGAGTCTTTACATCCTGATTTGATCTTGATGGATGTGAGAATGCCTGTTTGTGATGGAGTCACTGCAACTTATGAGATTTTGCAACGTTCTCCGTGGATTCGTATTCTTGTGCTAACGATGTTTGATGATGATGAATACATCTTGCAATCGCTGCAAGCTGGAGCATTGGGTTATTTGTTAAAACGAACCCCTGCTAAACAAATTGCAGCCGCTATTCGAGCTTTAGATTTGGGATATTGCCAATTGGGACCTACTATTGCACCGAAAGTATTCGCTCGCTTGAATAAATCTGATTTAGCAACAGTTCAACCAGTTACTCAAAACTACTCCTTAAGTGAGCGAGATGCTGAAATTCTGGCGTTGCTCAGCCAGGGTAAAAGCAATCGGGAGATTGCTCAAACTCTTCACATTACCGAAGGAACGGTTAAAAATTACATCACCCGGATTTTGAATGAGTTAGGGCTACGCGATCGCACTCAAGCTGCGCTTTGGAGTCAGCAACACCTTAATCAAGGTTCTGTCGCAAAAAATGCCGCGAACCAGGGTAAGTGTCAGGGCTGATTAATATAGGAGACGAAAAATCTGGTCAACTTGGTTAGCAAGCTGACGTAAAGTGAAGGTGGCTGAATCAAACCCCATCAGCCCTAGCAGATTGATTGTAATAGAGCGAAACAGGAAGGCTTTGAGCTATCATTACACACATATTTCGCAACACTTTAAGGACCCTTAAGAACTTTACTTAGCGCTACTTCCACTCGTTAGTGTTCTAGATATGTTGGCGGGCTCATCAGATGTTTCTGCCAAACTCATAACGGTTGATGAACAAGCCAATCACTGTGTCATGCAGATGCACTGACTTGGAAAAACAAATCGTCCTGCGCCCTAACCGTTTGATGCGCGTCCTCAAGGTCAGATGCCAGCGCTCTATCTTTTGCGTGTTAGCTTTGCCAATCACAGGAGTCTCTGGCTCTAATAACCGCTGATAAGCACTCCACGCATCGGTGTAAAAGCGTCTGATACCAAAGGGAACCAGTAGCCCTTTCAACTTCACTAATGCCCTATCGACATGAGGAGCCAGAATATAGGCTAAGACCTGACCACTGTGATGGTCGATAGCCTGCCACAGCCAGCGTTGCTTGGCTTTTGAACCAACGAAGCTCCACATCTCGTCACATTCTGCGGCTTCGACCTGCACGAGCATCACGGGTTCATCGGATGGGGGCTTACTCTGGAGCAGGGAGCGGTTAATGGATTCTATATAGGGCGAGGTTTTTTTAATTGGTCAATGACGGTGGTTGGGCTGACGTGGAGCACCCGTGCCGTATCTCGGATGCCACTGCCATTGAGTGCCATATCGACAATTTGTTGTTTGACTTTGGGTAGGTAACCCCGATAAGCGTACTGACGCATGAAGGTGCTGCGGGGACAGTCTTGATGGCGACATTTGTAGCGTTGTTTTCCCTCAGCGCTGCGGCCGTGCTTGACGACATCGCTACCACCACAGCAAGGGCAGAGAACAGCTTCCAAAGCCATAGCAGAAAAGGCGTAGCTACACTACCACCTTAACCCATCTTCGACAGGTCTAGAACACTACCCAAAATCCTCGGTTGATTGTTCATGCAGTGGTTTAACAGCAAGATCAATGCCAGCATTGTTAAAGGCACAATCGAGTCTGCCGTAGGTCGCGATCGCTTTCTGCACCATTCCAGGACATCCACATCCGCCTCACTCGATACATCTGATTTTGCGAACAAGCATTCCGCCCCAGCCTCGCGAATAAAATCAGCAGTTTCTTCACTTTCTACACCGCGTATGTCCGAGAAGACCACTTTGGCTCCAGCAGCACCAAATGCGATCGCAGTGGCTTGCCCAATTCCTGCTGTTCCTCCAGTGACTAAGGACACCTTATCCTGAAGTATCATTTTGTTTCTTCTTCTGTCAGTGCCATTAGATTCAAGTACCAATTAGAGAAGATGCTTGTAGCCGGATGCGTTTATGCCTCGTCTATAGCGCGGTTGTAGCACAATTGATGAGCTTGGCAACAGCATCTGCATGGGCAACCATCACAACATGGGACGCGCCATTCACTACAGCAGTACTTATGATGGCTCATAGAGAGTTTCAATGAACATTGACTGAAAACGATGGCTGGGTTTCCTAAGATCGTGATCAATCATCCCTAGCAGTGAGATTTGCATGAATCAGACTGGTGCATAAATCGTTTCGTCTTCTTTGCGCCAAGCTGGATCAACTAGACAAACGAAAACAAGGGGTTCGTCGCCGCAGTTGTGAAGAAACTGGATGGCATTTGGAGGAATGTAAACCGCATCGCCTGGTTCAATGCGACGAACTTCGCTATCGATCGACATTTCGCCAACACCGCTAATGATGTAATAAACCTCAGAAGTCTTTAGAGAATGGGGAATCGAAGTTTCGCCAGCAGGCAAGATCGCATGCGCCAAACTGTAACGCAAGTTGATATCTTGTTTGTCAGGATGAAGCAATTCGCGCAGAACAGTTTCATCTCCAGCGATCATTTCTTCACAGTCGTAGTTTTTGGATTAGCATAAGTTTAGGCTTGCAATTACACAATCGGATCAAGTTCAGGATCTGTGAATTTTGAAGGAGAAAGGGTCACTGATTATTTCTGCTGAAGAAAGTCCAGCAACACAGAATTGACCTGATCAGCGTGAGTCCAGTTGATCGCGTGCGGCCCGCCGGGAATGACAACCAGTTGACTGTCTTTAATCAATTTTGGAAGTCTTGCTGCGGTGGACTCCAGTGACAGAATGCGATCGCTATCTCCATGAATAATCAGAGTCGGCACATCAATCCGAGGTAGATCATCGCGGAAATCGGTGAGCCAGGAGGGTACACAGTCCAAAGTCCCTTTAGCAGAAGCCCCTGCTGCTACATTCCAACTAGCTTGAATCGCTTCATTGCTGATGCGATCGCCAAGCAATACATCAACATTGAAGAACTCTTTGAAAAAGGCAGAGAAGTAGGCTGGACGGTCTTCAACAATCGCTTTCATAATACCATCGAAAACGCTTTGATCGACACCCTCTGGATTGTCGTCTGTTTTTAACAGAAACGGTGGAACAGGAGCCATCAGCACGGCTTTCTGCACCCGCTCTGAGCCGTATTTGCCAAGATAACGTGTGACTTCACCTGTTCCCATTGAGAAACCGACCAGCACGGTATTTTGCAAGTCAAGCTTGGTCATCAGCCCGTTCAAATCGGCTGCAAAGGTATCGTAGTCATAGCCAAACGAGGGTTGGCTGGAAGCACCAAATCCTCGGCGATCGTAGGTAATTACTCGATATCCTGCGTTCAGTAAAACTAAAACCTGTTTCTCCCAGGAATGTCCGTTCAATGGAAATCCATGAATCAGAACAACCGGTTGACCTGTCCCAAGATCTTCGTAGTAGAGATCGATATTTGCAGAGTTTTCTTGACCAACGGTAATGTAAGGCATGAGAGGTTTCTCCGTTGTAAATTGATGATGTGTTTTTGTCTGTTGCATCACAATTGTTATGCAGCGATCGAGCACCGTCTTAACAATGCTGTGTTAAGCAGACTTCAAGATGGGGCAAGCATCCATTGCGTACCATCGCTTCAGAAAAACAAGAATCCTTCATTGTTGCCTGAGCGCGATCGCCGCGTTTGCCGCCTCTAAGATGGCTTTGATTCTGCTTCGGTAGCCAGCGCGGTACGCACACCAGCATCAAGATTCATGCGGTCTACAACGACCCAAGCTCAGCGACCCGGCCCGCGGTGACAGCGTGGATTGCAACCGGAGCGCGAGAGCCGGGTTCGCTGCAGCGCCTTGTTAGGCAGCAAAATCACCGCGCACTCCGGCTGACGCGACGAAACCAGGCCCCACTTGCTGCTCCTGCTAAAGCGATTATGGAGTAAACTGCTAAAAAAGCGACTCCAACAAGAATTAACGAACTGCCGGGCAGAACTGGAATAAGAAGAAGCATATACGTCAGTTGACCAAGCATAATACCGGCATAGTGTGACCAAACATGTTTAGGCCGAGCAAAGCCAACGGTAAGGCCAACAATAAGAAGTGCTACAGAATAATAAAAACCTTCCGCATCCCACGGCTCGACCTGCCCGGATAAAGATGGTGACAAGGCCCAGACCATTGCGCCACCCACAAACGAGAACAAAAAATTTATCGCTAACTCTCTTTTCATTGGACCTTCTCGGTAATAAAGTGCTCGATATATCAATGGACAAACAATCTGCAAGAAGATTTGAAATCGGCTTAAGAATTGACTGCTTTTCTTAATTCTGATTAAGTCTATTTTTCACCCTCGCTGCCTAATGACCAAGCTCACCAGACGCATTTAACCTTTGCTACTCAATCAATCAATTTGGCACGTTCCGGTGCAGCGACTGGTTAGACTCACGGCGCATCTCACTGGTATGAATAAATTGACTTATCCCTTCAACGAGTTCAGGCACAACTGGCAGCGTTGGGTCAGAATAGGAAGCATTTTGCTGTTCAGGGTCTAATGAAACAGCTTTTAAGACGTGATTCATCCCCTCAATAATTCTAAGCTCCGCATCCGGCTTAGCCATTTTCAGGGCTTGCGCCTCACTGACAGGCACTTGGATATCAGTTGTTCCTTGAACAATTAGAACAGGGACAGTGAGACGCCTAATCTCTTGGGCAGGGGTATAGCGGAACCAGGAAATGAGGTAGGGTTGGACGCTCGATCTGTAGAGCATGTTTAGTTCTGGTGGAACAGAGGTCAC
The DNA here is from genome assembly GCF_014696715.1 of Pseudanabaena sp. FACHB-2040. Taxonomy (NCBI): domain Bacteria; kingdom Bacillati; phylum Cyanobacteriota; class Cyanophyceae; order Pseudanabaenales; family Pseudanabaenaceae; genus Pseudanabaena; species Pseudanabaena sp. FACHB-2040. Next base: position 1,326 of record NZ_JACJQO010000023.1, on the reverse strand, counting down.
TATGTTACCTTGCTCTAGAGCAGCAAGAATCTGCTCATTCTGTTGCCCTAATGCATCTGGCAATCCAGGTTGCAGTTGATCTCGTAAAATTTGTGATGCAGTTTGGGCAGGTCCGGCGATTGATACAAAAGCATCTGCTTCAGTTTTTTGGGTCGCCAGCATTCCAATCAGAGAGCCTTCACTGTGACCAATTACAGTGATGCTTGAGAAACGAGAATCTGCCTGCAATTGCTGAATCCAAAGTGCAGCATCTTCAACATAGGTATCGAAACGAAAATCAGCTTCTTCAGGTCCTGCGGCTGCGCTTTCTCCAATCCCGCGCTTGTCATATCGGATTGAGGCAATGCCGTGATCGGCTAATCCTTCAGCGAGGAGTTTGAGGCTATTATTCTGCCCAGCTAGAGAATTGTTTCCATTGCGATCGGTCGGACCTGAACCCGCAATGATCAGCACCGCTGGCTCTGGCAGATTAGACGTTGGAATAATTTGTGTGCCATAGAGAGTGCCTGTTGATGTTGTAATGTGAACCTCGGCAGGCGTTGCGGATTTTGTCATATAACCTACAAACAGCAGTGATAATGGTAGAGCTATTAGACAGGGAAACAGACTTATAGAACGACGAGAATTGGGGGACATAAAGTGAAGCAATTTATATTGAATCCGTCAAATACTCTAATTTGATGAGATAAGTGGTGAGGTAGAAGACACTTTGGACATCATCAACTCCTAAGTTCTCTTTGTCTTAGTTCACTTGAGTGTAGTCAGTTCCAACACTCGACTTCTTGCAGATTCCTATGGAGTTTCTGATGGAGTTAGCGAACCAATTTCAGTGTTGCTTTAGTGAGTCGCTTGAAGTGCTGTATCAAACATTTCGCACTGCCGATCGACTATTGCGCTACATACCGCCATCTACCATCAACGTTGCACCTGTTGTGAACGATGCCAGGTCAGATGATAAAAACAGGACTGCATTTGCAACTTCAAGCGGTGTTCCAATTCGTCCGATCGGGTGAAGCCCTGTTATGTAAGCTTTGGCTTCATCCTGCCCACCTGTAGCTGCTTCAAACATATCTGTTTCGATGGCTGCTGGTGCAACGACATTGATGCGAATACCCGCTTTGGCATACTGGAGCGCAGCAGCTTTTGTTAAGCCTACTACCGCGCAGATCAAACAGAGCGAAGCAACTTCAGTAACTCTTCCGCTGCGGGTCCCGAAGAGGCCGGATTCTGGCCGGTCACGAGCCTGCCATCCACTTGGACATAGGGAACCCAGTTGGCGGTTTTGCTGTAGATGCTACCCCGTTCCTTTAGCTGGTCTTCCAACAA
>NZ_JACJQO010000021.1 GCF_014696715.1 Pseudanabaena sp. FACHB-2040 | reverse complement strand
AGCGTACCAGTCGTGATGTGAAGCAGCGCCACACTGGCTAGCGTAGCCAGAAAAATGCCCGACCCCCAAAGCCAGCGTCTGACCAAACGCGGTTTTTGCCGCTGCCACTCCACCGCGTAGCAGGCCAAGAGAATAGTCATGCCCCAGAAGCCAGGAGCAGGCCAGGCTGGAAGAATTTGCCGTGAGCCACCCAAGTAGGTAAACAGCAGCAGAATCGGCAGAGAAATCCACAGCACCAGCCGTTGCTTTTGCCGGAGCCAGTAGGCAGCCGCATCTGCAGGGGGCGTGAAGATCTGTTGGACTTGTGAAATTAGCTGGCGGCCGCTCACCCACCACAGCGGCAGCCCAAAGCCAGGAAACAGATAGGCGATGATGATGAGCCAGTAGCTCAGCAGCTGCAGCAGGCTAAAGCTTGGAGCTTCAGCCCCCTCAAAGCGCATAGAGAGCTGAAACCGAAAGGAAATCCAGTCATGCTGCAGGTTCCAAAACCAAAGGGGAAACAGCGTCAGCCCAAAAATTCCCAAGGCCAGCAGGGTCCAGGGCGACCAAAAGACCCGACGGTAGCGAGGCGTTGCTAAGCAAAAGCCCACGAGGCTCAGCGCCAGCACGAACCCGTGGTACTTACCGAGGCAGGCCAGCCCGACCCATAGGCCAAACAGGGCAATGCGCCAGGTCGGTTGGTAGGGCTTCTCGACTCCAGCAGCGTGATCAGTATCGGCTGCTGGGAAAAACTCAACTGCGGCCCAGTACAGGGTCACCGTCCAAAAGAGAATCAGGGTGTTATCAGGGGAGGTGAGAATGCCAAAGGCGATCGCAAACAGCGGCACCAGAGTTGCGATTGCTAGCGCCATCCGCCCGACCTCGGCCGAGAATAACCGCACTGCTGTTTGATAGAGCAACCACAGGTTGAGCGTATGCAACAGCAGCGCCCCGAGGCGAATCGTGAAAGGGGAAATGATACCGCTTAGCCACCAGCCAATGCCTGTCGTCAGCGCCACTAGGGGCGGATGGTCAAAGTAGCTCAAGTTCAGATAGCGGCTGTAGAGATAGTAATAGGCCTCATCAAACCCCGGAAACAGAAAGGCAGCAATCACTGCCCGCACCAGCAACCCTCCCCCTAGCAGCCACAAGACTGTTTTGAGATGTTCTTTGGGCGGCAGGGTCCAGAGATTCATGAACTGTTCTCGCAAAATACCGATTAAGACGCACATCGCGCTGTGCAATGTTAATAATGACACTATCCATCCACTGCCCTCACAACCCACACAATGAATGAGGATCGAATGCTTGGCGGTGCCGAGATTATCTGTGTCGGCACAGAGCTACTGCTGGGAGACATCTTAAATAGCAATGCTCAGTTCCTAGCTCAGCAGTTGGCTGACTTGGGCATTCCCCACTATTACCAAACAGTGGTTGGCGACAACCCGATTCGCATTAAGCGCGCCATCGCAATTGCCTGTAAGCGATCGCGGCTTTTAATTTTTACAGGCGGTCTGGGTCCTACCCCTGACGATCTGACCACAGAAACCCTGGCAGACTTTTTTGATGCGCCGCTGGAGGAGCGCCCAGAGGTGTGGACCGACATTCAGGAAAAATTTCTACGGCGGGGTCGCCCTTTGGCCGAGAGCAACCGCAAACAGGCACTGCTGCCGCAGGGAGCCGAGGTTCTGCCCAACCGCACAGGGAGCGCCCCTGGCCTGATCTGGCAGCCGCGTTCTGGGTTGACCCTACTAACGTTTCCGGGGGTGCCGAGCGAAATGCAGGCCATGTGGCTCGAAACTGCTGTTCCCTATCTCAAAGACCAAGGCTGGGGCCAGGCTGCCATTACCAGCCGAATGCTGCGATTTTGGGGCATTGGAGAGGCGGCCCTAGCGGAAAAAGTTGCGCCGTATCTGGAGCAGGAAAACCCCACCGTAGCTCCCTACGCTGGAGCCGGGGAGGCCCGCCTGAGAATCAGCGCCCGAGCCGCCAATCAGGCCGCCGCGCTGGCCCTGATCGAACCTGTAGAAGCGGCCCTGCTGGCGCTCACCGGGCTCGATTGCTATGGCCGAGACGACGATACTCTAGCTTCGGTAGTGGGGGAGTTGTTGCGATCGCAACAGCAAACCCTGGCCGTTGCCGAATCTTGCACCGGCGGTGGCTTGGGGCAGATGATCACACAGGTATCGGGCAGCTCTATCTATTTTCAAGGCGGCGTGATTGCCTACGAGAACGCAGTCAAGATCAAGCTGCTAGGGGTTGAACCCACCGTGCTAGAAGAGCATGGAGCCGTCAGCGCCCTCGTCGCCGAGCAGATGGCGCTAGGCGTCCAGCGGCAGCTCCAGACCGATTGGGGACTGAGTATTACCGGCATCGCTGGCCCCGGCGGTGGCAGCCCAGACAAGCCCGTAGGATTGGTGTACATCGGGCTAGCAACCCCACCCGGCACGGTCTACAGCTACGCTCACCAGTTCGGTCATTTCCGGGGTCGCGATTGGATTCGACAGCTCAGCGCCTGTTCAGCCCTAGATCACCTAAGGCGAATTCTGCTGCAGCCCCACTGCTAAATCAAAAATGTCAAGACTCCCCAAATAGCGCCCTTGATCATTTGCCCCAATTGGTTATTATAGTTACATGCTATCTAAAGCAGTCCCGTCTTATTAGAGGGGGGATGTGCTCTCAAATTTGGGCATCCTGTACCTCGGGAGATGGTAAGCCAAAAGGGAGTTTATCGCTGATGGATTACATTGAAAAAGCTCTGGAAAAGCTGCGGGAATGGATCGACAAGGTGATCGATGCCGTCCTAGGTCCTGAAGCCCAGCCTGAGCATGAGCCGATCCCTATTCCGGTCGACGACCGCGAATACTACCGTTAAAACTCCTGAGCAAGGTTTCTAGGCTTTGTTAACCATCCAGGTACTGCATGGTCCTAACCTAAATCTCTTAGGTAAACGAGAGCCAGAGATTTATGGACAGCAAACGCTAGACACCATTAACCAAATGCTTGCTGAAGAGGCTCGACGGCTGCAGATAGCCATCGAGTTTTTTCAGTCTAATCATGAGGGTGCTCTAGTTGACCAGATCCAGGCGGCAATGGGCCAGGTTCAGGGAATTTTGATCAACCCCGGAGCCTACACTCACACCAGCGTAGCTATTCGTGATGCCATAGCAGCAGTTGCCATTCCCACAGTCGAGGTTCATCTCAGCAACATTCATCGACGAGAACCTTTTCGGCACCATTCCTACATTGCCCCAGTTGCAGTGGGTCAGATCTCTGGGTTTGGCGCTGAGAGCTATCGGCTGGGGCTACACGCTCTGGTAAACCATTTACAGTCTAGCTAAACCAAGCTGTTGGGCTGTACCCTGCCTGCCCTTAATCAGTGCAACGATTAGGGCAAGTAGAATCGGTACAATCGATTTTGACTAATTCAAATGCCCTGTTTATGCGGATGGGAACCCTGAGGTGAATGCCACTCTGCCCACGATCAAACTGCTAGAAACGCCCACTGCCCCAGCCTGGCTGGAGCAGGCCCTAGGCAACCTCAACACGATCTTGCTGGATCATTCCCACTGCGAGCGAAAGGCTGCCGGTGTTGCCCTCAATCTGATGTTCCGCTATCCCTCCAGCGAAAAGCTAGTGCGGACGCTGACCGGCATTGCCCAGGAAGAACTCACCCATTTTGAGCAGGTCAATCAGTGGCTAGAGCGGCGGGGCATTGCCCTACGGGCACTCGCACCATCACCCTATGGAGCTGGGCTCAAGGCTCAAATTCGCCGTCATGAGCCAGAGCGAATGTTAGACGGGCTGCTGGTTTCAGCCCTGATTGAAGCTCGCAGCCATGAACGACTGGGGCTGCTGGCTCAGCACTGCCCAGAGCCTGAGCTGGCGCGATTTTACCGGGGGCTAATGGCGTCGGAGGCTCGCCATTACGGTGCTTACTGGGTGCTGGCGACTCACTATTTCGAGCGCTCCGAGGTAGAATCTCGCCTGACGGCCTTGGCCGTGGTTGAAAGCGAGCTGCTGTCCACGCTTCACCCCGAGCCTCGCATTCACAGCTAATCTATGCGTCAGGCATTTAAAACAGTTTGGCTGCGAGACTGGCAGCCCTCAGATCGAGACCAAGCTTTTCAAGTTATTGCAGCAGTTTTAGCGGAGTATGGGCTGACCTGTGAACCCACAGGCAGCGACCAGGATGCCTACGCAGTCGAGGTACACTACCTGGAGAGGGGCGGCGAGTTTTGGGTAGTGGAGCAGCAGGGGCAGATTGTCGGCACGGCAGGATATTACCCCATCGAACGGGGTGAGCGGGCGGTTGAGATTCGCAAAATGTATCTTTTGCCTTCAGTTCGAGGGCAGGGCTTGGGTCGCTACCTGCTGAACTTGCTGGAGCAGGCCATTGCCCAGCGTGGGTTTAAGCAAATCTGGATCGAGACGGCATCGGTGCTAAAAGAAGCGGTGGTGCTGTACGAAACGTCGGGCTATCAGCCAATCTCTGGAGTAGAAACAGCTCGGTGCGATCGCGCCTATATAAAGCATCTGCCGACTTCCTAAGTTCGCTATAATCGCTTCAGCGAGACTGGTGCAGGCTGTTTTGATTGCCATTTACCCCGGTAGCTTTGACCCCATCACCTTCGGGCATTTAGATATTATTACCCGAGGCAGTCGGCTGTTTGACCGGGTGATTGTGGTCGTTTCCAGCAATCCTAACAAAACGCCTCTATTCTCAACCGAAAAACGAATTGAGCAGATTAAGCTATCTGTGCGCCATCTGCCCAACATTGAGGTTGACTGCTACGACGGATTGACCGTAACCTACGCCAGGATGTGCAACGCGCAGGTTTTGCTGCGGGGGCTGCGGGTGCTGTCGGACTTTGAAAAAGAGCTACAAATGGCCCACACCAACAAAACTCTGTCCGACGATATTGAAACCCTATTTATGTCGACCTCCACTGAGTACGGGTTTCTCAGCAGCAGCCTGGTCAAGGAAATTGCCCGATTTGGCGGGCCTGTCGATCATTTTGTCCCCCACCATGTCGCGAGAGATATCTACCAATGTTACGCCCAGACCCCACCCGCCCCCACTCCCGGCAAAACGGAGCCGCTGATCCCGCTGCCGATGCCACTGGACAGGCAGCCTTCTTCTCCACTGCCGGAGGGGTAGACATTCAGCAGGAGCTAAACCGGCTGGAGGAGCTGATTCTGGGCAGCCCTCGCGTTCCTTTGAGTGGGCGCACCCTAGTAGACGAGGATCAGATGCTAGATCAGCTTGACCTAGTCCGGCTGAATCTGCCAACCGCTTTCCGCGAAGCCAGCCAGATTACGCAGCAGCGGGATATCATTTTGGCCGAGGCTCAGCGCTACGCTCAGGAGTTGGTAGCAGCAGCCGAGCAGCAGGCCGCCCAAATGCTCGATGAGCAGGGCATCGTCAGGCAGGCTGAACAGATGGCGCAGCAGATTAAGACGCAGGCGCAGCAGGACTGTGATGCTTTGCGATCGCAAGTCGTCGCCGAAATTGACCAGATGCGCCTGCAGGCCCAGCGCGAATGGGAATCAATGCGCCAGCAGGCCCTCGCTGAAAAAAATACCATTCAAGATGATGCCGACAGCTATGCTGGAGACGTGTTAGGCCAGCTGGAGCGGAATCTAACAGATATGCTGCGCGTGATTCAAAATGGCCGACAGCAGCTACAGCGCTCTCCCAGCGATGCCGGTAGCCCAGCGGCCCCTACCAAGCGCAGTGCCGAGCCCACCAGCCCTACCCGCAGCAACCAGCCCTCCCGCCCCGATCGGCCTCGCCGCTGACGACTGCCCTTTAACTATCATGATTAGCTACCTCAAAGGTGTCCTGAGCGATATTCAAAGACCGGGCGGCAATAAAATCATCCTTACCCTAGAGGTCAACCAAATTGGCTATGACCTGCAGGTAGTGGCGCGACTGCTGTCTAGCCTGCCGCCGCTAGGAGAACAAGTTCAGCTATTTACGCATCTCCAGGTTAGAGAAGACCAGATGGTGCTGCTAGGCTTTGGCAGCCGTGAGGAGCGCGATCTGTTTCGTCAGCTGGTCAGCGTCAGCGGTATTGGCCCCCAGATGGCGATGGCTTTGATTGACACCCTGGGTACAGAGGAGCTAGTTCAGGCCGTTGTATCAGGCAATACTCGACTAATATCTCGCACCCCAGGCGTCGGCGGCAAAACCGCAGAACGCATCATCCTAGAGCTTAAAACGAAGCTAATGGAGTGGCGACAGCAAACTGGCTTGGTGTTAATGCCAACTGGAGGGCCAGCCGTCTCGATTCAAGAAGACGTTGAGGTGACTCTATTAGCGCTGGGGTACAGCAGCAGCGAAATTCTAGAGGCACTGCAAGCCGTCGGTCAAAATACGACCCTCAGCAAATCTGCCGATCCTGAAGCTTGGGTGCGCGAAGCGATCTCCTGGCTCAGCCGCTAAGCGCCTGACTAGGGTAAGGTAGGAAGGTTGAGAGGGCTGTGTTATGATAGCTAACTCTGGACTATTTGTTGAATTTGAAGACGTTGTCCGCTGATGGCACTGCTGCAAGAACGAAAACAAGAACTCATCTCTGATTTTCAGGTTCACGAAACTGACACCGGGTCGGTTGATGTTCAAATTGCTATGCTCACCGAGCGTATCAATAAACTGAGTGAGCACCTGCAAAAGAACAAAAAAGACTATTCCTCTCGGCGAGGCCTTCTGAAAATGATTGGCCACCGCAAACGCCTACTGGCTTACCTGCTGAAGCAAGACTCAACCCGTTACCGGGCCCTGATTCAACGTCTGGGCATTCGGGGTTAATGGGGACACTCACCTCCCACAGCTAGCGGCGAAATGTTTTTCAGCTGAGACCTATGCCTTCTGATTCTCCGCGTAATTCTCTGCCCTTTGAACCAAACCGTAAGCGCAAAAAGGCAGCTGGCGCTTCTGAAGGAAAGTCAGTTCAGAATTTAAACAAGGATCAGCGCCAATCAGCTCAGGCCCAAGCAGTTCAGAAGTCGGCGAAAACATCATCGTCTACGCGGACTTCTCGCACTGCTCGCTCAGAAGCTTCTATTCCGGAGGGAGTCAGCCGCCGGATGTTTCGCCGGATGGTGATTTTCTCAGGAGTGCCGACTTTTTTGGGGGTCGGCGTCTTCTTCCTGAGCTACTTTCTGCTAATTAATCAGATTTTAGACGTTCCCAAGTACGCTGTCTTTCTAACGACCCTAGGCTGCTTTGGCTTAGGCGTTGTTGGCCTTAGCTATGGGGCACTTTCCGCCTCTTGGGATGAAGATCGTCTGGGCGGGTGGTTTGGAGCCAGCGAGTTCAAAGTTAACTTCGGTCGCTTAACCGAAGCCTGGCGTACATCACGCAAAAGCTCCTAGTCCTTAATCCTCTCTGCTAACCTCCCTAGGGCCGCCTTGGGAGGTTTCGTTTTCAGCCAGCCGAATCAGCTCTTGGATCTGCGCTTCCATCTGCTTCAACATCTGAATGATCGTAGGCAGTGCCTCCTGACGGGAGGTTGTAAAGTTGAGCGTTTGACGAGCTCGCTCTCGAATTTCATGGAGGCGCTGCTGCAGGGTCTGGGCAATGCCTAAGGCATCGCGGCCTAGGTTGTCGATTTGCTGCCGTTGGTAAAACCTCAATGCGGTTCCCCGCAAAACCTGTAGAGTCGCTTCTTCGCCCTGGACATTGGGCATCACTCGCAGCCTTAGCAGAACTCGATCTCCCTGGTATAGCCGCTCAATTTCAACCTGCTTCGACGCGCTAAAACGAAGCAGGGGCAAGTGAGTCATGCGTTTGAATTCGTTGATTACGCCCTGAAACACCTCAAGCTTGATCAGATCTAGGGCTGACTGCACCACACCGTCTTTGCTCCAGAGGATGCGGCCATAGTGCCCATGATTTTCGAAGTACAGCCGACCGATGCCATCTTCTAAAACCCGGCTGAGGAGGGCTTCCATCAGGGCTGGGGAGGAAAGCTGTCTAAGCCCTTCTATGGGCAAATCTCGGTAGCGACTCTGAATAATGAGTTCTAAGGGGTCTTGAGCACCCGCTTCGGCAGCAGGCGAGACAGCGATGCCGCTGGGTGGCTTCGGCTGCGGCTTTGCGATCGCAGCAGCTAAAGGTTTAGGCAATTGAGCCGCTCTCAGCGCCAAACTTTCTGCTGCTGAAAACTCTCGCTCTAATTCGTCAGGAGTGTCTACAACAAGAGTTGCCTGGTAGTTGATCGGGTTCTCGGCATTGGCCTCATGGTGATTTAGACGGGTGGCGCTTTCTTCTGTACTCGCGGCCCGGTGCCTAAGCTGCTTAACCTTAGCTGAGTGGCTGAGATACCGAGATAAGCTGTCTCGGTGCCAATCTGAGGAGATTTGTAGGGTTACAACGGAGTAGTTGATATAAGAGGTTTGCCGCCGTACATAGTCAGCCGCTGCATAGTCGCTAGGATTAACCATACCTAGATTCAAACGACTCCCCTCGATCGACAGCGGCAAAACCTGATAGTAAAGGCAGGCTTCGAAGGGCAGAATGCCGTCAATTAGGGTAAACATCTCGTCGGCATTGACGCGGTCTTCCACCAACAGAGATTCCCTAGGAGTTTCGTGGGAAGCAGAGTGTGCCGCTGAGGAATCTTTAGGTGGTTGCGACATGAACTGACATTAAGTACGGGTCACTTCTATCCTATGAGCGAACCCTAGGCCGCGTCATGGCTGTTCTTAAAATTGTTACTTGGTTTACGTTAAATTTACGGTTATTCCCCTTTAGTTCGTAGAGCTTGAGCGTCTAAATAAAGCTGGGCCCAGTGAGTCTGCACCTGCTTAGGCTTGAGTTTTAGAGTTTGGGCAATTTCATCTATGCCTTGGCCCGCTTTAAAGGCTTCCAGCAACCGCCTTTCTTGGGCCGATCTGCCTGCTAAAAACTGAGCCCACTGAGAAGGCGTAAGGCCAAAGTTGTGCTCTTGAAGGGACGTTTTTAACCAGCTAAAGACTAAATCCGGCTGTTCTCGCAAAGTGAAAACCCGAATTGCGTGGTAGCTCACTTTCTCCCGTAGGCGGTAGACCTGCTGCACCGGCAAGTTCAAGCGCTCAGCGATCGCCTCTTGGGAGTAGCCTTTGAGATGAAGCTCTAGCCACTGTACTGCGGTCTCATCGAGGGAACGAGATAGGTATCCTAAAAAGTTGCGTTTGACCTGCTCTCGTAGGGTTTGCTGCTCGACCAGGTTAGCTTCCTCCTGGTAGTTGCTGATGGCTTCGGTATCGAGCAGGCTTAGGGTTGTATCTGAATTATCTCCGGCAATTTCATCGGAGACTAGCCGCACCAACTCCTTTGTGGGAACTTGAGTCATGCCGCCCTTCTGAGAACGCCGCAGATGATTGACAAAGCGATAGATAATCAGCGGCTGGTTGCGGATAGGGCGCAGGCTGTACTCTTCCAGACTGGCCAGCATCAGCAGATTGCGGAGCCGAGGGTTGCGGGTGCAGCGGCCAATCCAGGCAACTTGCTGGGCCAAGTGGCGGTCGCTCTGCAGCATCTCCTGAATCACTTCCTGCAGCACATCCACAACCGTGCGGTGACGATCTCGGCTGAGGGCAATCCAGGTTCGCACCTTACTGCGAATTAGAAATAGACTGCTCAGCCGTTTAATCAGCTGCTGGTAGGCTTTTTCAGGGCCAACCCCCCAATAGCGCTGCTGCAGGATACGATAGCGATACTCGATAGCCTGGCAGGCGATCTGAAGATCGTCAGTCGACATCTCATCGAACCGATTGGTTTCTTCTCCCAGCAGCCATTGAATAATGCTGTTTTGGACAGACTGCTCCTGATCGGGATAGTCTGACTGGAGCCGCAAGCGCCAATTTTCAACAATTTTTTTTGAAACGGACATGAGTGTACAGTCCCTCTCACCCATCTGCATGCTGCCGTAGGCTTTATATTAGTATCCGGTCTTTCCAAAAAGAAAAGAATCTTTGACGATGCGATCTCTCTATCCTGTCAGCCTAGAAAGGCAGAAGAGCGGCCATTGCTAGAGATAGCGCCTTTTCAGGCCGTACCGAGTTTACCGTTCACAGGGATTGACGGGTACGCACAAAAGCCTTTCGAGCTTTCAGACGTTCCCTGACTTGCCGTGGTTAAGTACCAGTAGTCTAAACTACTTCATCAAAAATTCATAACAGCAGCAGTTAGTTCAAAGATTTTAGAAATCATCAATTTCCTTCCCCAAAAATTCTCTATTTAGTGGTTATTTTGAGATAAAAAAAGGCAGTCCTGTGCAATCTAGGGTGTTTGTTTAATCTCTGTACCTGCTGTCTTTCTAAGGTACTTGTAGGATAGCAGCGCTGCGTGAAGAGAGGGGTGGAGGAGAGAGGCGGTCAGACAGCTTGGTGGGTTAGCATCTGAGGCCTACTCAAAATACGCCCAGTTTATTAAGCAGGATTTTCTATGCCAGTCTCCCAGGGTTTTCGAAAAGAGAATGGGGGATGTAGCCAGGATGCTCATCCCTCTACTACCTGTTTGATCAAGCGAAGCATTGATGTGTTTGGAGCGCTAGTAGGGCTGATTGTATTGGCAATTATTTTTTTGCCGATTGCGATCGCAATTAAGCTCGACAATCCCGGCCCCGTTTTTTACAGCCAGGAGCGCTATGGGCTGCGGGGCAAACCCTTCAAAATCTGGAAGTTCCGCTCTATGGTGCAGAACGCCGACCAGCTCAAAGCTTCCGTTACCAATGAGGCCCAGGGGCTAATTTTCAAGAACGCCAGCGATCCCCGCATTACCCGAGTTGGTCGGCTGCTTCGCAAAACCAGCCTAGATGAGTTTCCTCAGTTTTGGAATGTACTGGTAGGCGACATGAGCCTGGTAGGTACGCGCCCACCGACTGGAGACGAAGTTTCTCAGTATAGTGAGCATCACTGGCAGCGGCTGAACGTCAGGCCGGGCATGACCGGACAGTGGCAGGTAAACGGGCGATCTGCCGTTAAAGACTTTGAGGAGATTGTCAGACTCGATCTCCTCTACCAGTCAATTTGGACCCCTGCCTACGATCTCCGGATCATCTTGTTGACCATTCTCGTACTGTTTAACCGGAAGGGAGCGTTCTAGCGGCCAGTACCAGATTATCTCGGTGTACAACCGTCTCAGCTCCGGCATAGCCAAGGATCTGGGCAATCTCATCGGAACGTTTTCCCAGAATCTGCTGCAGTTCCTGATGGCTATAGTTAACAATCCCTCGGGCGATCTCATCACCAGTAGCGCTGCAAAGCTGCACTGCATCCTGCCGCTGAAACTCTCCCTCAATTTCTGTGATCCCAGCCGCTAAGAGAGATTTTCCGGCTTCGCAAATCGCTTTGACCGCGCCCGAGTCCAGGTACAGCCGTCCAACCGGCACTAGACTGTTGGCAATCCAGCGCTTACGGGCATTCACTGGGCCAGCGTGAGGGGCAAACTGGGTACCCAGAGGCTCACCCTGGAGAATTTTAAGAATGTTTTCTGGGCGACGTCCTTCTGTAATCACGGTCCTGATACCGGCACTGGTAGCAATGCGAGCAGCTGCGATCTTCGTAACCATGCCGCCGGTACCCCACTGAGACCCCCGCTCCCCGACAGCAATATTCAGGTCAGCCAGCTGATCAATTCGCTCCACCCATTGAATCGGCTTAGCATCGGGATGGTAGCGCGGATCAGCGGAATACAGCCGATCTACATCGGTTAGCAAAAATAGCCAGTCTGCTTCAATCAGGCTGGCGACCAGCGCAGAGAGGGTGTCATTATCACCAAACTTCAGCTCTTCAACCGCTACCGTATCGTTTTCGTTGACGATGGGAATCACGCCTAGCTGCAGCAGCTGTCGGAAGGTGCGATAGCTGTTAACGTACCTAGAGCGCTGCACCAAATCGCTGCGGGTTAGCAGCACCTGAGCAATAGGCTGGTTCAACGAAGTAAACAGATCGTCGTACACGCGCATCAGACGACCCTGACCTACGGCTGCTACCGCCTGCTTCATAGAAATGGTTTTAGGCCGCTCGGTTAAGCCTAGCCGCCGACAGCCCACGCCTACCGCCCCAGAAGACACCAGCACTACCCGATGGCCGTCTCTCCTTAGCTGACAGAGGGTTTCAACCAGGGTAGCGAGGGTTGAAAGGGCTAGATGCCCAGAGTCTAGAGCGGTCAGGCTAGAGGTGCCAATCTTGATAACAAGGGTGCTGGGTATCACAGACAGAAGTAAGGGGCTGAGGGCTTAAAAATAATACTATCGATGGGTTCTTAGAGGGCTGCTGGAGCAGCAAAAGCAGTGGGCAAAAAGCTTAGGCGCTCGCTTTTCGTTGCGGAAAAGCAAGCGCCTAATAATTTCGCGCGAAGTTATAAACTAGGATCTTTATTTGGGCTGATCCCATTGAATATCTGTATATATACTCTCAAACGTGGAAAGGAGAGGCCGTGTTCATAATGTTTTCTTTATATTTCAATAGAATAACTTAGCTCAAGGAGGATGTCGTTTCGTCTCAGACCGTTAGCATCTATTACTCAGCGAAAGTTAAGTTAACCAGCTAACCCACAACTTATGACGTTGGAGACAGCCGCCCTTAAAACCTATTTTAGAACTTGCCTAAGGCCGAGACTGGAACGGCACGCCTAACAGCTGGGTCAACCAGACTTCTAGGGTCCTAATCGGGTGGTCTTTTACCGACTCCCCCGGAATCAGCATGGGCTCTACCAGAATGGTAAACATGCCTAAGCGATTGCCAACAAGGACATCAGTAAAGAGACGATCGCCCACCATAGCAATCTGGTTGACCGGCAAGTTCATGGCCGCAATAGCCTGACGCAGCTTGCGACGGGAGGGCTTACCGGCTCCACTGATGTAGGGTACAGACAGAAAGGCAGCAATGCGCTGAATGCGGGGCTCGTTTAGGTTGTTGCTGACCAGCCAGATGTCGGTAGAGGATTTCAGCTGCTCCAGCCAGGCACACACTTCTGGTGTTGTTTCAGCCAGCCGCAGGGGCACTAGGGTTTCATCCACGTCTAGCACGATGCCTCTTAGGCCCTGTCGCTGAATCAGATCCGGCGTGATGCCTACAACGGTTTCACCCAAGATTAGGTCTGGCTGTAGTAGTTTTCCCCAAGTCATGCTTTTGGTACTCCCGCTGAACTGTCGAACGATGCTGGCACTGCACAGGCTAAGGGTCAGTTACCCCCAGCTGATGTTTCGGCATCAATAGTGTCTCGAATTTGGGCTTGGGCAGCTTCGTGCTCAGCTAGAGTGCGGCTAAAGACATGACTCCCGTCATAGCGGGCCACGAAGTACAGATAGTCTGTATCTTGGGGGTTTAAGCTAGCTTCCAAACTAGCCAGACCAGGGCTGGCAATGGGCGTTGGGGGTAGACCCGGATTGAGATAGGTGTTGTAGGGAGAGGGCGTTTCTACCTGAGCCCAGGTGAGCGGATTCTCTGGGGTTTGCTCAATACCCAAGCCATACTCAACGGTTGGGTCGGCCCCCAGCGTCATTCCCTGCTCTAGACGTTTGGCAAAGACTCCGGCGATGAGAGGGCGCTCTTCTGGGATCACCGCTTCTTTTTCGACAATGCTGGACAGGGTAACCCAGTCGAGGAGAGAGTCGGCGGCAGCGGTCTGCTGATAAAGCGGCAGCGCCACCTGCTCAAATCGGGTCAGCATTTGGTCGACCACAGAGCTGGCTGTAATCGAGGCGGCGGGCAGCTGGTAGGTGTCGGGGTAGAGAAAGCCTTCGAGGTGGGGCACAGTTTCGGGCAGCCAGGGGAAGCGATCTCGAGGCACGGTCTCAGTGGCCGCTAGAAAGTCGGCTGCTGGGAAAAATCCTTCAGCCTCAAAATACTGGGCCATTTGTTTACGGTTCCACCCTTCGGGCACCGTAAAGCTGGTTTGGACAACCTGGCCCTCCCAGATACTGTTTGCGATCGCAGGCAGAGGATCTACCGGAGAAAGGGCGTAGGTACCTGCCTGAAAACCGCCAGTTTCATCACGAAATGTCTTCCAGCGGGACCACAATTTCCAGGCAGTCGCAGAGCGAATTAACCCAGCTGCTTCCAAATCATGGCCAATCTGTTGACCGGGTGTGCCGGGCGGAATTTGAATTTGTACGGTGCGGTCTAACTCGCTACTTGAGCTGGCGGCAGCGGCTGGACCACTCGCCCAGTTCCACCAGCTCCATCCCTGCCAGGCGGCAATGCCCGCAGCGGCAGGGAGCAGTAAGACATAAAAAAGACCTTTTACCCAGGGTGATTTTTTTGTCATTGTTCCAAGCTACCGAGCAACAGCCTCTACCGATGATACGGATTGAAAGCAGTTATTCAAGCATGTCGAAGAGCTTTTCTTCAAGAGACGACCTGATCTGCTGAAATTCCTCGGGGCTCACCACTTCTAAATCGCCCTTATCATTGCGGTGAGCAAAGATAAGCAGCGGATCGAGAGGGGTGCAGAGAGTGTACTCCTCGTCCTCATAGAAGAAGGTGGCTAGAATCTGAAACTCCTCGGTCGCATCTTCTTCGCCTACACTGAGTTCGTCTAACTCCAGGGTTAGACAGTCATCTTCTTCGGGTTCAGGCAGTTCACCTTCAGCTGACAGGGTAATGGCTGTGCGCAGCAAGACCAGGTTTTGCTCTCCCAGCACGGCCTTAGCGGTGGGGAAAATAGCGTCAACTTCGTGGTCTTCTACATCCATTAAGACTTCTTCTTCGTCACCTTCATCGGCGCGCCAAACAAAAATCTCAATGGGAGCATTCACCGGCAACAGCAGGAGGTACTCGCGCTCGCCTAGATCAAACGTCTGCTCTACAACGCAGGGCAAAGTCAGCCCCTGATCATCAGTCAGGAGAACGGTCGGTTCATCGTGTTGCAGGTTGTCTTCATCGGCCATGCTGGCGTCTCCTCAGTTCCTAGGCTGGCTGTCCGGGATCAGGTGCTTCCCAAGAATAGCTCACAGGGGTCATTTCCCGTCGCCTATCTAACCATTGTTGCAGGATAATGGCCGCTGCTTTGCGGTCGATCATGCCTTTGTTGCGGGAAGGGGAGCGGTTTTCAGCCAGCAGTAGCTGTTCGGCTTCAAAAGAAGTCAAGCGCTCATCTACATAGTCCACTGGCAGCTCAAGGGCCTGAGACAGCCGCCTAGCAAACTTTTGCACCTGACGGGCCTGGGAGCCTAGCTCTCCATCCATAGTGTAGGGCAGGCCTACCACAAGCACCTGCACCTGACGCTCCTGAATCAGGTAGCGCAGATCTGCCAATATTTGGTCAAAGGAACGCCCTTCTAGGGTAGTGATACCCGAGGCAATCAGGCCGGTGCGATCGCAGCCCGCCACGCCAATACGCTTTTTGCCAATATCTAGGCCCAGTGCAGAAATATGAGTCACGCCAGTTTTCTCACGCTGAGTTCCCTTTGCCTCTGGCTCTAGCGGGTTCAGGTAGAGCCTTCTTCAGAAGAGCCATTCTCGCTCTTCTCAGGCGGATCTTCTGGTGCCGTTTCAAACCGCAGCCCACTATCGACAGCGTTAGGCGGCTGTGCGCCCTCAGTCCCTTTGCGAGGAGGGACTGGCGGAACGGTGCTTGAGTTGAGCAGTGTCTGCCAGCGATCAGCAGACCAAGACATCCGACCTGGAACTGGCTTACCAACCGGCTTTAGGCCAGAGAGCACGTCTGAGAGCTGCAGCCCTTCTAGGCTTAAAGGTCTAGACTCACGCACCTTGTGCCACACCGAGCGAGACATCAGCAAAGAGTGCTCTTCCGGGGCAGCCTGAATCTGGTTCAGGTACTCCTCTCGCTCCGGCTGATAGTCTAGCGAGGCCAGCCTCAGCGACTGGGCCGGGAAGGGCTGTAGAATCCGCGCCATCTGGGCCACCATCTCGGGGTAGAGCCAGGTGTAGGCGGGGTGAACCATCAGATCAGCTTGGTGAGGCTGCTTGCCGTCGCGGGCAATTGCCAGCTTAAAGTAGCCAATGGCGGCCTTACGCTGATGTTCAAAGACATAGGCGCTAACTACTTCGGTATGTTTGCGCCAGCGCTCTAACCCGGTTGAGAGAGCAGCTAGAGGCTGGGCCTTAAAGTCCTGAATTTGGTGGTCAAATACCTGCCGCACCAGCGGTGGCATAGAGGCCGTATCGAGCTGGTAGAGCAGCTGAGCATCGGCATTGCTGACCGGCAGCAGGTTGGGCAAGTCGGGTTCGCGCTCGGCTAGCGACTGCATCAGCTCTGAAGGTAGCGACCAGTAGGTCACTTGGGCCAAGGGCTGAAAGCCGTTGAAGCGGTAGAGCGCCAAGGCTGACCGATTGTTTACATCGGTTTCAATAATCCAGGTGCGCGCTTCCCAAACCTTGTCGAAACAGTGGCGCAGCAGGCGAGAGCCCACGTCCATAAATCCGGGCGGCAGCTTTTCAGTCAGGGCAATTCGGTTAACGGCAATATGGTCTACCTGCCAGGTGCTGCGGCCCCGGTTAAAGGGGGAAACCTGAATCAGGCCCACCAGCTGACCGCTGTGCTCGGCGACAAACACGGTCAGCGACTGCTGCACCGGCTTGGGCAGCAGGCTGAGCACCTTCAGCGGGCCGTACCAGCGGCAGAGCCGATCAATCTCTTGGATGGTCTTTTCGGTTGCGATCTCATCTCCCGCATCCAGCTCTTCTGTGCCCCAATGCTTGACCGTATCCAGGTCACGGTACTGGAGCGGGCGGATCGTGAGGGTAGGGCCGGAGGACACAGTGGAAGCCATGGAATTGAATACCGGTTGAAATGCGCTAGGGAAAGCAATGCTGGCGGCATCCGGATGGCTAGGCCGTCTCTGTGGGAGACATGCCTAAGTGACTTACCTAAGAAACTGGCCCCTCTGAACTAGAGGCCCATCAAGCCGGTGGCGTTGAGGGCCGAACCAAGACCAGCGGGGTTTGCTCATCGGCATTGCCAGCGGGGTTGTCCCGCAGCGCCTGGATCAAAATTTGAGTATCGACTTTGGGGGTCGCTGCCAATATCTTAACCGCTTTCAAATCGTTGACGTCGACGATGGCTGCTTCTAGGCCCGTAGCCTGACGAATTTGCAGGACAACCTCCTGGGGGTCGGCCGGTCCCAACACAATAAACTGGTCGTAGGGAGG
This sequence comes from Pseudanabaena sp. FACHB-2040, assembly GCF_014696715.1. Classification (NCBI taxonomy): domain Bacteria; kingdom Bacillati; phylum Cyanobacteriota; class Cyanophyceae; order Pseudanabaenales; family Pseudanabaenaceae; genus Pseudanabaena; species Pseudanabaena sp. FACHB-2040. Next base: position 89,756 of record NZ_JACJQO010000021.1, on the reverse strand, counting down.
CAGGGTACCTGTGACATCGTCAATGAGGCGGGCCTGTTCTCCAGCGAGCTGATAAAACATGCCGGGCTGGCCGAGGACTTTTGCGATCGCACCCCCTATAAACGCCAGCAGCACCCGAACCGGCCCCACCACATCTACCAGGGCCTGCATACCGCAGGCGGTCGCCAGACTGGAGGTGGGCAAGAAATAGTAGCACAGCCGCTTTGCCACCCAGCCCGGACGGATATCTTGAGGATGCCGCCAGCGGCCCTGCATAATGGCTACCGGCGTTTCTCCCAGGGTAATAATGTCGCCAGGCTGGGCATGGGGCGCGACATAGCGTTTGACCACGGAAACCGGATCGTCTAAATGGGTCAGCAGATGGGTAGGCACTGGCAAGACCTGGGCTACCGGCGTTGAACGCCAGTTCTGGTGCTCCTCAGGATTGGGAAACTTCAGGGGGACTACCACATGACCCATCTTAGGAATTCGGCCCCCAGGGCCATAGGTGACGTAAGGCACTCTCACCCAAAGGGCTTTGAGCGCTCTGAGGTCGCTGCCTTCTACGTCAATGCGAATCTCCAGGCAAGTTTTTTTTCTCAGCTTGACGATATAGGCAAACCAGTAGCCGTCGGGCCGCGCCTCAGCATCGGGATGGTGGGGAATGACCTCGGTTTTGACGGTCACCTCTTTGAGGGGTGAACCGGATAGCAGTGTCGTCTCAACCGTTAGCTCCGGCACCATAATCTCCGAGGCCGGAGTACGATTGATCAGCTCCGATTCCCCTACAATGCGGTAGTGATTGGACTCATAGACTTCTAAGTTCCACTTCCCCGCGTCAAAGGCCAGGTCGTTGCCCCGACGCTTGCGGTACTGCAACTCCAGCAGCAGCCACCCGGCTAGCACAAGGCCGACTGTGCCAGCTAGTAAAATCCCAATCACACCAGTAGTCACTGACTTTCCTCACGCCCTGAAAAACAACCGGCATTTAGCGCCTTCTTATAGAGTCTATAGAACTTTGTCTCCGTTTCAAGGGCGACCCGTGTCGTCCTGACCAAAGACTGATTCGTCCCTATACATTTACAAAACTTAGGATTTGCGGCACGATTTCATCAATGGGCGTAACCGTAAACCGCTAGAGCACCATAAGGTTTCCAAAAACTCTTTTCTGCTGTAACTTTGCACACCACCTAGGGAATGCCATGAGAGATCTCTTGACCATTGAGCGCGTCTGTCTGTTTGGCCATCTTGGCTCTATGGCCTTTGGTCTGGCTGGGCTGCTTTTGGTGATGCCCCACCCAGAGTTTCTGGCCTATGTACCTGCTGGGCAAACAATGTTCCAGTGGAGCATGGCCGGCGGGGGGGTTGTCTACATTTTGCTGGGCACGCTGACGGTAGCTCTACACGCTTACCGCACCTTAGGCTGGACGGCTCTCCTAGGGTTTTTGGTACCAGCAGTCGGCCTCTCCTTGGGCAGCGAGCTGCTAGGCACCAGCACCGGTTTTCCCTTTGGCCACTACAGCTACCTCAATGGACTGGGCTATAAAATTTCGGGCCTAGTACCGTTTACCATTCCCCTGTCTTGGTTCTACCTGGGCCTCTCTTCCTATCTGCTGGCCAGAAACGGCCTGCAGCGCTCAGGGCAAGATAGCAACAACGCTGCGCTCAAAATCATCGCCGCTATCTTCCTGGGAGCCACCCTGCTAACCTCTTGGGACTTTGTGCTAGATCCAGCGATGAGCCAAACGGCAATGCCCTTCTGGCACTGGCACCAGCCTGGCGCATTTTTCGGCATGCCCTACCAAAACTTTGCTGGCTGGCTGGGTACTGGGGCTATCTTTACTGCGATCGCAACCCTAATCTGGCAAAGCCGCTCTCAAAGCTGCAACCTCAGCCGTGAGGAACTCAACACTCCCCTGATTGTGTATCTCGGTAACTTCGCGTTCGCTACCATCATGAGCCTGGCCGCTGGGTTCTGGGTACCGATTCTGCTAGGTATTTTGGTAGGGGCATTACCCGCTGTGTGGTGCTGGTCGCGTGCGCTGTCTGCATCGGCTATGGAAACTTCAGTGGCAGTGGCAGTCAATAGTTCCCTAGGAGCCGCCGTTACCGCTCCCTCCGCCTCAGTTAGCGTCGTCACCAAATAACCTCAGGGCTCGACTTGTGGCTCAACCCGCTCTCACTCCTAGCCTGCATGTTCGCTGAACTCTCCACTCCAACCTGGTTAATGGCTTTGGCCGCTGTTTTGCTGGTACTACAGCTGCCCCCGCTGCTGGTACTGCTATCTCGTTTACTCCAGGGCCCAGGGCGACGACCACCGCTGCAGCCCCAGTCAGCCACCGTTGATCAGCTAGGCAGCGTCAGCATCGTAGTCCCCACGCTGAATGAAGCTCAACGCATCGGGCCTTGTTTAGCTGGGTTGAGCCGTCAGGGCTATGAGGTGAGAGAAGTCATTGTCGTAGACAGCCGCTCTACCGATGGCACCCCTGATCTGGTAAAACAGGCCGCCACCCGCGACCCCCGTTTTCGCCTGGTCACAGACGACCCGCTCCCCCCCGGCTGGGTAGGGCGGCCCTGGGCCCTGCACACAGGTTTTCTCCACAGCTCCGAACACAGCCAGTGGATTCTAGGCATTGACGCCGATACCCAGCCCCAGCCGGGACTAGTAGCCTCTCTACTGCAGTCTGCCACTGCCGAGCAGTACGATTTGGTGTCGTTAGCTCCCCAATTCATCCTCAAAACCCCCGGTGAACTGTGGCTACAGCCCGCCCTCCTGATGACGCTGGTCTATCGATTTGGGCCAGCCGGAGCAGCAGCGGCTGGAGCCGAACGGGTCATGGCAAACGGCCAGTGTTTTTTGTGCCGCCGTTCGTTGCTGCAGCAGTTAGACGGATACACCGCCGCCCGTGCCTCTTTCTGTGACGACGTGACGCTAGCCCGCTATGCCGCAGCCCAAGGAGCCAGAGTTGGCTTTTGGGACGGCTCTCAACTTCTGAAAGTCCGAATGTATGAAGGTATTGCAGAGACTTGGCGGGAGTGGGGCCGCTCCCTCGATCTCAAAGACGCGGCTTCTCCAGGACAGGTGTGGTGGGACCTCTGGTATCTAACGGCAGTCCAGGCGATGCCCTGGCTGGTGCTGCCGGTGCTGCTGGTATTGGCAGGGCTAGGGTTATCTCTCAGCGGTCCACTGCAGGGTTTACTCTGGCTTAACCTGGGGCTTATTGCCGTGCGCTTTGCCCTCCAAGCAGCTATCCAACCCTCCTACGACTTTGGACAAACTCAAAGCCGTTGGGCCTTTTGGCTTGCCCCCTTAGCCGATGTACCGGCAGTTTTTCGAATTGGCCTTTCTTCTATGCGGCAGCCTACTCAGTGGCGAGGTCGTCAATATGCCCCCAAGCTTTCAGTCGAGCCCCAGTAGCGTCTATCTCCCGATAACGTCCGTTTACAGAGCCCATTCAGAAAAGGGATGCTTAGCCAGATTAACGTTGAGATAGCGAGGGTCAGCCGTCACCTCTGTAGCCACCCATTCAGGTAACTGCAGCTCGTAGGTTGCATCGGGCAACTCCACCTCAGCCACAATCAGCCCCTGATTAGCCCCCAAAAACTCATCCACTTCCCACAGCAGCTCCGCTTGAGGAATACGGTGGCGTACTTTTTCAACCAATGGCGGGTCACAGAGGGTTTCTAAAATCTCAGTGGCATCGGCAGCGGGGATAGGATACTCGAACTCAGGGCGAACGATTCCCACTGCCGGACCTTTTAATGTCAAATATCCCTGATCGCCCACCAGCCGCACTCGCACCGTACGGCTATCTGGAGTTGGGATATAACCCTGGCGGTAGAGTGTGCCAGTACCGAGCGATCGCCAAGCATCGCCAGTCACGAGAAATTTTCGTTCGATTTCCTGGCCCATGAGCTTGCATCTTTTAAGCGAAGTATATTTGCCCAGCCTCCTGAGTCAGGCTGGCCTGTCATATTGCTTTCTACAAGCGTAGGTCAAAGGCTGCGATAGAGTCTACGGCAAAGGGTTGAGGTAAATAAAGGCTTCGACTTCATTAGCTCGTGGTTGGGCCGCCATCGCTCCCGGCCGCATCGTCGTTAGGGCTCCTACCGCGCTGGCGTAGCGCAGGATTTGCTCCATGGCTGAGGGGTCTTCCAGGCTCTCTAGGCCTTGGCTATCGAGTTGATGGATAAACCCAGCTAAAAAGGCATCGCCTGCTCCCGTTGTGTCTTCACTCTCAATATCGTGGGCGGGCAGCCTGCCCTGCCCCTGCGGAGTCGCATAGCAGCAGCCCTGGGCTCCAGCAGTCACCAAAACAGCTTTGAGCTGGGGAAGGTAGTCGAGAATAGCCAGCGGATCATCCGTTTGAAACAGCCAGTGAGCCTCCTCCTGCGACAGTTTGAGCAGATCCACCTGGGTCAAAAAGGATAGGATGCGCTGAGGCGCAAGAGCCCGGGCCGTGGCAGGAGCCGGGTGCGAGGGGCTATTCTTTGTAGCCGTCACCGCTTCCGGCCAAAAGGCAGGTCTCCAGTTGACATCTACAATCGTTGTCAAGCCGTACTGCTGTGCCCAGGTCAATGCTTGCGCCATCGCCGCCCCTGTATCGGGATAGGCCAAACCCAACGTTCCCATCACTAGATAGGCAGCTTCAGCAAACAGCGACTGATCCAGCGCCCCAGCCTGCAGGTAAGCATCAGCAAACCCAGCCGGATCAGGCAGGTGAAAGCCAACAAACTGCCGCTCTCCTTTAGCATCTCGCATCACCAACACAATCCGAGTAGGTGCGCTGCGATGTCTTTGAACGGCATCACAGCCAACCCCCGCTGCCTGCAGTGCCTGGATTAATCGCTGGCCAGGCGCATCAGACCCCAAACAGCCGATAAAATTAGTCGACGTGCCCAGCTTGGCTAAGGCCGAAGCCACGTTAGCCGGGGCTCCTCCCGGTAAATCCTGCCAACTAGCTAGAGGATTTTCAGCCGGATCAGGCTGGCCAAACAGCCGATCGATGAGCCCCTCACCCAGGCAAATAACTCGACCACTCATGCCTCTGTCCCTGCAGACGGTTTCAAACAGCCTACCGAAACCCTATGCGGTAAGCTAACGGCGGCAGATTTTGAACCCTGTATCAGTAAAGCCGGCGTAGCACATACTCAGACAGGTCAAGCAGAGCCTGACGAGACTCTGAGGGCGACAGCACCTGCAAACAGCCCAGGGCCTGGCGGGCATGCTGAGCAGCCAGTTCTCGTGAGCGCTCAATTCCTCGACTACTGTGAATCATAGCGAGAGCTTGGTCAAAATCACCTGATTCTGCAAACTCCCGCTCGATGAGCGTGGCTAGGAACGGATTTTCCTCCAGAGCATACAAGACAGGGGCCGTGAGATTACCGCTTTTAAGATCCGACCCAGCAGGCTTGCCCAACACCTCATCAGAGCTAGTGAAGTCTAAAATGTCGTCCACAATTTGGAAGGCTAGTCCCAGATTACGCCCATAGTCATAGAGCTGGTCACAAGCTGTCTCTGGCAGGTCACTGAGGACGCCTGCGGCTTTAGCACTGTTGGCAATCAACGAGGCTGTTTTGAAGTAGCTCTTCTCTAAATAAGCCTCTAACGATAGCTCAGCATCAAATCGATTGAGCCCTTGCTGAATCTCCCCTTCAGCCAAATCCATGATCACCTGAGACAGCAGCTTGACTACTGTCAGATTGTCCAGATTAGCCAGATACCAGGAGGATTGGGCAAACAAGAAATCTCCTGCCAGCACCGCCACTCGGTTGGTAAAGCTGCTGTGCACGGTAGGCACACCTCGCCTGACCTCGGCTTCATCTACTACATCGTCATGCACTAGGCTAGCTGTGTGAATCATCTCAGTGATTTCAGCAAGCCGCCGATGCTTGGCGGTGATGTCTTGACTGGGCAGTGTCGCCCGCGACAGCAGAAGCACAATAGCGGGGCGGATACGTTTTCCTCCAGCGTCAAACAGATGCTCTGCAGCAGCATAGAGAATTGGGTGTCGGGCACCAACCAGGTTCCTGAGATTCTTGGTTAGTAATTTTAGATCAGTCTCAACCGGCGCGAAAAGAGAGGTTGCTGAAGTCATGGGCTACCGGCAAGGGCGGCTTAAGTTACGAAATTTTACATAATCTGTCTTCATTCTAAGACAAGCCCACAGTAAGTGAAAGAAAACCCTGACGCTATCCTAACCTCGGAAGTTGAGTGCGATCGTTAAACCCCTTAAGCAGCAGTCTCTTTCAAGGACCAGTCGAGCTCAGAAATTTCCTTTAGATTTTTGTAAATATTGGCAATCATCCCCTCAGGTTCAAAGCTAGCCTGTGCTAGACTCTTATTAAGAATTTCCAAAAAACTAAATATTTGAAGGTGCTTATGTGATAAGTACTTTCGATCCGAGAAGGGCTCAAAGATGGAGTGCTGAATCAGAGCACCAGCGCTAGTTGGGTTCTGTAATTCGTGTTTTCTTGAGTCAGTTTCGGTTCCAAACAGTCTTTGGGGATCATTCAGCCTTTCTAGAGCCTTTTTTAAGGTTCCGAAAAGCTGCTTCAGAGCTGCTTGGCCTCTTTTCGTAACGGTTCCTCCGTCAGCTTAAAGACTGTTTAGCGGTCTTTGGGCTTTATTGCTTTTTCTACGCTCCTGCCCTCGCCATGACTTCCTCATCTGCCGTTTTCATCATTCCCGGACTGGCAATTGGCTACCTAGTGCTGGTTTATGGTCTGCTGCTCTTAGCAAGACTAGCCGAAAAGCGCAGTCACCCTGAGGCGTAGCATAGGAACTTTCAGCTTGTCTCTGCTGCTCTCTAGAGGTAGCCATCTGCTTAGCGGCCAGCCAACTTTGACTTGTCAACTGCTAGTGTCTAGCTGCCCGCTAGAGAGGTTGACGGTCGGTAGAGAGGTCGCTGCCGGGAGGCGAACTTGACGCACCGTTGGTAAATGACCTAACCATTGCACCGCAACTTGAGCAAACTGACTGGGAGCTCCACTGACGTAAAACTCGGTGGGCCAAGCTGGAACATTGCTGCGCAGTCCTAGCGCATCTAACTCTTGAGCTGCTGCCGCCACCATGTGAACTGCAGGATCAACAAAGGAGACGCGGCTGGGTAGGAGGGTTTGAAGGACGGGGGCAAGATGGGGATAGTGGGTACAGCCGTAGATCAGAGTGTCGATCTGAGCGGCTTTAAGAGGGGCCAGATACTGTTTAGCGACCTGATAGGTATAGGGGTCGTGAATGCGGTTTTGCTCGATCAGGGTGACGAATTCAGGGCAGCCCACCTGCCAGACCTGCCGATCTGGATGAACCTCTAAAATTGCCTGACGGTAGGCATCGCTCTTGACTGTGGCGGATGTGGCAATTAGTCCAATCCGTTGACCCTGCTGAGCAGCTGCTCGTGCCCCCGGCCAAATCAGGCCCAGAATAGGAAAGGGAAATTCCGCCTGCACCTGCTCTAGCGCCAAGGCAGAGCTAGTATTGCAGGCCATCATCACCATCTTCACGCCTTGGCTGGCCATCCAAGTGAGGATTTCTCGGACAAACTGCAGAATTTCCTCGGGAGAGCGGGAACCGTAGGGCAGCCGAGCCGTATCGCCAAAATACAAAATAGACTCGTTCGACAGCTGTCGGTACAGCTCACGCAGGACGGTTAAACCACCGACACCGCTATCAAAAATCCCAATGCGCGAAGGATTTGCAGTCACACCACCAGGAGCTAACCAGTTGCTCATCAGTACTTTGACTCAGGATGAAATATTGTTTTTAAGAGTTTAGTCGTATTTAGAAAAATTGCTGCAGGTTTAAGTGAACTATCTGAGCATAGCCCTTGCCTCTCAGCCCAACATTGCCTTTAACCCTACGCTGAGCTGCCGGGGGTCTCTATCGTCTCAGCTTGGGCCAGACCACCCTCTGCATCAAGGACTTCTGCCTGACCTTCGGGCAGCCCAGAAACGATGCCTGAAGCATCTTCTGGCTCGTCTTTGAAGACGACCCGCAGCATGGGGGGAGCCAGGAAGGTGGTCAGAATGACCATCACAATGATGGCAGCATCGAGGGACTCTGAGAGCACCCCACTGGCAGAGCCTACACCAGCAAAGACTAGGCCTACCTCACCCCGAGGAATCATACCGATGCCAATGGCCAGACGATTAATGCCTGGCTGACCAAATACAGCGAACCCAGTCACCACTTTCCCCACGATAGCGACCACGACGAGGAAGGAGGCAATCACTAGACCTTCCCGGTTGGCCGGATCGAGCGGGTTCAAAACGCTGATATCGGTGCGAGCCCCCACGGTGATGAAGAAGATTGGAACGAGCATATCTGCAATCGGGCTGATCTGCTCCTCTAGTTCTTTTCGCTTAGAGGTTTCGGCCAAGATCAGGCCAGCGGCGAAGGCTCCGAGAATGGCCTCTAGATGAATTGCTGCTGCCACGTAGGAAAGCACAAAGGCAAAGATCAGTGAGCTGATAATTACCTGCCCTCGCGTTCTTAGCTGATCAACTACTGCGACAAAATAGGGGCTGAGCAAACGGCCCAACAAGATAGACCCGACTAGGAAAACGGCTGCACTGACAATCAGGTAGACCACATTGAGGATCTGAATCTCCCCGGTTTTGGCTAGGCTGGCGACCACAGCCAGAACAATAATTCCTAATACATCGTCGAGAACGGCAGCCCCAATGATGATTTGACCTTCCCGTGAGCTAAGTCTCTGGAGTTCGGCCAGCACCTTGGCGGTGATGCCGATGCTGGTCGCTGTTAGAGCAGCCCCGGCAAACACAGCAGGAATCGTGGAAACCCCAAAAATGCCGATCAGTCCGGCGGTACCTGCAGCAAAGGGAACCACAACCCCGATGACTGCTACTACAGCTGCCTGAGGCCCAACTCGAATGAGTTCTTTGAGGTCTGACTCTAAACCGATCTCAAACAGGAGGATGACAACCCCCAGCTCAGCTAGGACAGAAATAACTTCGCTCTCTCCGCGAAATACGAAGAGGAGAGATTCGGGGTCGAGGCTGCTGGTCATGCCCACTAGCTTCATCAGCAGGGAGGAGGTTTCACCGCTGCCTTCTGGAAACACGACTAGATGCAGGGCTGACACCCCCACAATTACCCCGGCTAGCAATTCCCCTAGAACTGGAGGCAGGTTAATGCGGGCACAAATTTCGCCACCCAATTTGGCAGCAAGATAAATCACAACTAGGCTGAGCAGCACACTGGCTACGACCAGAGGCTCTAGTTCTGCTTCGGAAGAGGCTTCTGCCAGATAGAAGAGGGGGCTACCCAAAACTCCACCGGGAGTCGCGAGGCCGCTCCCGAGAAGTCCGCTGATCGAATCAATCATGCAGACTGCAACAACTCATCTAGTCCAATTTACATGACTTTACAGACTTGGAACTGTTTAGGGCAGTCTGCTTATTCAGTCAACCTAGATGAAAACTCGGTGAGTGAGGGAAGGCATCTGACGGCGCACTTGGGAAATGCGGGAGGGGGTGATCTCTGCGATCGCAATCCCCGGCTCGGTTCCAGCGTCCGCCAACACCACGCCCCAAGGGTCAACAATCAGGGCATGACCGTGGGACTGCCGCCGCGCGTTGTGAAAGCCGGTTTGCGCTGGAGCGATGACATAGCAGGTATTTTCAATAGCTCTGGCCTGCAGCAGCACCTGCCAGTGATCTTTGCCAGTAAAGGCAGTAAACGCGGCTGGAATTACCAGCACTTCTGCGCCCATTTGAGAGAGATGGCGATACAGCTCAGGGAAGCGCACGTCGTAGCAGACGGACATGCCCAGAATCCCCAAGTCTTTGGCGGGGTAGACATCCGGCAGGCGGTGGCCTGATAGGACAATGCTCGATTCTCGGTAAGTATTGCCGTCGGGCAGATTCACGTCGAACAGGTGGACCTTTTCGTAGCGCATCAGCTCTTCCCCGTCGGGAGAGACGAGCAGGGCTGTGTTGAGCACTTTGCCCTCTTTCGCCGGAACTGGATAGCCCCCACCCAGAAGCGTTACCTGGTAGCGCCGCGCCATCGTTTTGAGAAAGACTTCGCTGGCTTGGCAGAGGGTATCTGCCTGGGCGACTTTGGCTGCTTCATCCCCCAAGAAGGAGAAGTTTTCTGGCAGCGTCACCAATTCAGCGCCCTGGCGGACGGCCAAATCAATTAACTCTTCTGCCTGGGCCAAATTTTTGTCTAAATTTGGCACGCTCGTCATCTGCACTGCCGCCGCCAGGTAAGCCTTCATAGGGTTCTTGTGTGTTTCGTGTCAGTCTAAGACCTTCAATTTTAGTGGCTTACGCAGCCCCATTACTGCAATCCTTTTGGCAACAATGGACGTGATTTCGTCTGAGTCCATTCAAGCTGCAAAATCGTACAAGACACTGGGGAAGGATTGCTTTAGCCTCAGATTACCCCCCGAAAAGATAAAAATTACCAGGAGCAGCCAGGAGCCCTATGGAGCCGCAGCCAACACAGGAGCAGGTGAAGTTTTGGCAGGAACCGGCGCTGCAGGGGCTAGAGTTGCTGCGAGCCCATTACATCACCCATCGCTTTAGCCGCCACACCCATGAAGGTTATGCCATTGGCGTTATTGAGTCAGGGGTTGAGGCTTTTGCCTATCGGGGCAGCGCCTATCAGGCCCCGGCGGGTAGCCTGGTAGTGATTCATCCAGGGGAGGTTCATACTGGCCATGCGGGCACGCCTGGTGGCTGGGTTTATCGCATGGTGTATCCGCAAGCCGCCCTAGTGCAGCAGGTGGCTCAAGAACTGAGCCTGAGGACAGCGGCTGAACCTTTTTTTCCGCAGCCGGTGATTCAAGATCCGCCGCTGGCTGCGCAGTTTTGTCGGCTGCATCAGGTTTTAGAGCAGTCGCCCTGCCAACTTGAGCGCGAATCGGGGTTTTGGTGGATGGTGGCGCGGCTGATCCAGCGGCATGGAGAGATGCGATCGCTCCCTACACCCCCACTCGCCAATAGCAAGGTAGTGAACCAGCTTCAGATTTACCTGCAGGAGCGCTATAGCGAAAACATCGCACTGGAGGATCTGGCCCAGCTTGCCGATCTGCCGCCTCTGAAGCTGCTGCGAGTGTTTCGTCGAGTCACCGGCCTGCCACCCCATGCTTACCTGATTCAAGTTCGGGTGAACCAGGCCAAGCGGCGACTAGCAAAGGGGCAGCCAATTGTGGAAGTCGCAATGGAAACCGGATTTGCCGACCAGAGCCATCTAAATCGGCACTTTAAGCGGCTAGTCGGCGTTACGCCAGGACAATATGCTCGGGGGAGCACTGAGTTAATTAGGCTCAGACCTAGGGATTTTGCTCTGGTATAGCGGGAAGGTCTAGATTGATATTTTTTAGAGAGTTTTGAATCTAGACCGTATCGATTCAATTCATCGATAAAAGAAACAGTTTCGTTTGATCTGACTTGGGGCTCTTGATAGGGTACGAGTTTGTTGCCTGCGTTAGGTGCGCTAGACCGTGGATATCTTGTTGGCCCTGGGCCTTTCAGCCGCAGGTTTAGTGACGACTGTGCTGAGGGGCGGCTGGATTTTCTACCCGCTGCTTCTGACCCTAGGGCTGCTGGGGGGTCTCTACTGGCGGCGCGGCGTGGGGCTAAAGCCATTGCTGCAGATGATGCAGGCCGGAATTGGCAAATCCCTGGGCGTCCTGAGCATTTTGCTGCTGATTGGCGCGCTGATTGCTGCCTGGATGGCTGCTGGCACCGTGCCTGCCTTGGTTTACTATGGGCTGTTGCTGATTCAGCCCCGGCTGTTTATCCTATCGGCCTTTGTTTTAACAGCACTGGTGTCGATGCTGATTGGCACCTCCTTTGGGGCAGTTGGCACCTTGGGAGTGGCGCTGATGATCATGGCGCGGGGAAACGCAATTGACGATCATCTAGTGGCGGGAGCGATTATTGCCGGGGCCTATGTGGGCGATCGCTGCTCGCCCCTGTCTTCGAGCGCCCATCTGGTAGCTACGTTGACGGGCACTCCCCTGTACCGAAATCTGCGGGCCATGCTGGTAACCTCCCTGTCCCCCCTAGCCGCTTCGCTAGCGATCTACTTGGCGCTTTCCTGGCGCAATCCGCTACAGACGACTGACAGCCCAATTCAGGCGGCTCTGGCCGAGGCGTTTGATCTCAGTCCAAAGGTGTTGCTGCCTGCGATCGCAATTCTGCTCATGGTCGCCCTGCGGGTGCCGGTCAAACGCACACTGTTAGTCAGCTTAGGGCTGGCAGTGGTTTTGGCTCTGGGTCTGCAGGGCTATACTCCAGCTGAGCTGGCTCAGATGTTAGTGGTCGGTTTTCGGATAGACACGTCAGCGGTGTTAGCGCCTCTGCTGCAAGGAGGCGGGCTGCTGCCGATGGCGCGGGTCTGCCTGGTCGTGGTGGTGTCAACCGCGCTGGCTGGGCTGCTGGTAGGCATGCAAACCCTAGCATTGGTCGAGCGGTGGCTGGGAGGGTTGCGATCGCGCCGATCTCTCTTCATAGGCACCCTGCTGGTCAGCCTGCTCACTGCCGCCTACGGCTGCACCCAAACCATCGCTATTTTGCTGACCCACCAATTGATCGAACCTCACTACGGACGAGCCCAGCTTAAGGCTGAGCAGGCGGCCTTGGATCTCGAAAATACAGCAGTCGTGCTCTCTCCCCTAGTGCCGTGGAACCTTGCTGGTCTAGTGCCAGCCACACTGCTGATGACTGATGCCGGATTTATTCCCTATGCCGTCTACCTTTATCTGCTGCCGCTGTTCATGCTGATTGGCCACACTTTCCGGGGCGGCAGAGAGGGCTACTCGGCTGGCAATTTTGTTCAAGACCCGCTGTAAACAGCCTGACATGCTAGAGACAATATCACTTACCCGCGTTGCTGCCCTTCTCTCAAGGCTAGGACTCTCCTCACCCTATGACAGTGACCCCTTCAAACCACTCTTTAACTAACCCGGCCCGCGAGTTTTTGGCCGGGGCTAGGGACACGCTACCGTTAATTCTGGGGGCCATTCCCTTTGGCCTTATTTTTGGCACCCTGGCTCAGAGCAGCGGCGTGTCTGCTGCCGCCACGCTGGCCATGTCTGCTGTCGTCTTTGCCGGATCTTCGCAGTTCATTGCCATTGGTCTAATAGCGGCTGGCACCGCCCTACCGCTGATTCTGCTGACGACTTTTGTCGTCAATCTGCGGCACCTGCTCTATGCTGCCAGTCTGGTACCCCACGTGCGGCAGTTGCCCCAACGTTGGAAAATCCCGATTGCTTTTTGGCTGACGGATGAAACTTTTGCCGTGGCAATTCGCCGCTATATGGCTCCCCAGCCCGGCCCCTACCCCCACTGGTACTACCTAGGGTCAGCGCTGTTTATGTACGGCAACTGGTTTTTGTGCACCTGGTTGGGTCTAACAGTAGGGCAAATGATTCCCAATGCCGCCAGCTGGGGCCTAGATTTTGCCATGGTCGCCACCTTTATCGGCATGACTGTGCCCTACATCACCACACGACCGATGGTGGCAGCCGTGGCTGTGGCGGGATCATCTGCCCTGCTGACCCACGGCCTACCCCACCAACTGGGGCTAATGGTGGCAGTGCTGCTCGGGGCGGCCGCCGGAATGCTAGTAGAAAGATTTCAGCAAAAGCCTAAGGGAGGCATAGACCATGAATGAATGGCTATTGATCGGTGGTATGGCCCTTATCACTTTTTTAATCCGCTACAGCCTAATTGCGGTGAGCGGACGGCTGCGGCTCTCTCCCACGCTGCTGCAGGCGCTGCGGTTTGTGCCGCCCGCAGTGCTCACTGCCATCATTGTCCCGGCAGTGCTCATGCCGTCTGGGGCAATCTGGGTGGGCTGGGATAATGCGCGGCTAGTGGGTGCGATCGCAGCCCTACTGATCGGCTTTTGGCGGCAAAATCTACTGCTCACTATCGTTGGCGGCATGGGCGTGTTTTTGCTGTGGCAATGGCTGCTTCCGGCCTAATTTTTTTCCCGCAGGCAGGCTAATATAAGCCCTAATCCAGGTTGTACACTACCCGTGCACCCTATTTTTGAGGAGTCCCTTATGAAGCAGAAACTCATTGCCACCCTTGCACTTCTGGCTGCTGTGGGCATTCCCACCAGCGCCCTAGCCCACTCCGTTGAGACCGATTACAGCGTCAACGGCTCAACCCTTGACTTTCAATCGATCTACAGCACCGGAGAACCGTTGAATAGCGCCGATGTTCAAATCTTCGCCCCTAACAATCTCGAAACGCCCTGGACAGAGCTGACTGCTGATGCCGAAGGTCGCTTCACCTTCACCCCCGATGCCTCCATTCCCGGCAATTGGGAGGTCGTCATTCGCCAAGACGGTCACGGCGACATTTGGACTGTGCCCGTTAGCACCGCCGGCATTGAAGTTGACCAAATTGGCGATGGTCCTAAAACCGATGTTCACTACGCCTCATCGCACTGGATGATGGCTGGGACCAGTGCGATCGCACTGGTCGGTCTCGGCATGGGCTGGGCCAGGTACCGCCGCACCGCCTAGGCTAAAGCCGGTACAGCAGGTTGAGGAAGTTTGGCCGACGGCTGCAGACAGTCTTCTAACTGAGCCAGAATAGCGGCCACTTCCTCACACTGGAGCGCCAGGGGCTGCAGCGCAGCCTGAATCAATCCCAACTCTTCAGTCGAGGCGTAGCTCTGAAAGGGCGTGCTGAGCGGAATGGGAACGATCAGGTGATGGCGACGTGCGATCGCAATCAGCCGGGTAGTGATATCCACTGAAAAAGTCACAATCATGGCTCGACTCCTGAAGCAGAATAGGGGTCAGTCAACCGAAGATACTAAGCAAAAATACTGCCTATTTCTAGACAATGTCAGCCCTCAAAAGACAGTGGACAAAGTCTAAAGATTAAGCTAAGTAAATTTTTTACTGCCACCAAAGGTTTCTACCTATTACGGCTGCGAGTCGGGCATAGCTAGTCCTCAGCGCAAAACCTCATGCCTCAGGTCGGTTGACCAGGTATTGCTCAGCCAGTCGAAGCACCCTCCCCGCTGTTCCAACCGCTACTGCTGCCCCGCCAGATGCCGCCTAAAGAAATTGACCTGAAGCTGGGCCGCAATGCGCTGATAGCCCAAGTCCGCCAAGCTATGACCCATTCCCTCAAATTCATAGAGCATGACCGAGGTGTCGTTGGCGGCAATCACATCATGGAAGTTGCGAACCACATCAATATTGAGAAAGTCGTCAGACCCATGAAACAGCATCGTCGGCGTACGGATTCGCTGAGCATTGTAGAGCGGAGACATCTGCTGGTAGAGCCCAGGGTCTTCCATCGGCGTAGTTCCCGCCAGGTAAGACAGCAAGGAAGAATAGCCCAACTGCCACTCGACCAAGGTATCTAATAGGGAGCACTGAGGATTAGAGGCAGCAAAGGTATTGGGAAAGCGGGCAATCATCTGACTGGCATAATAGCCACCGTAGGAGCAGCCCGTCACCCCAACTTTACGCGCCGTCGTCCAGCCATTGCCAGTCAGCTGAGAAACGATATCAACCCCTTCTAAAATGTCAGCCCGACCAAAGTTTTGACCATCTGCCTGGAGCTGATAAAACTCAGAGCCAAATCCCTCCCGCCCTGACAGCGGCACCGACAGCACTGTCACGCCAAAGTTGGGCAGCAGATTCAGCGGCATCTCCACCTCAACGGCAAACTCATTCACCATCGAAAACCCAGGCCCACCCTGCTGCCAAAATACAATCGGCACAGCTTGGGGCGGAAAAGCCTGCCCCGCAGGCTGAATTAAGATCCCCTGTCGAGGGCCATTCCGAGTTGAAAAGCTCACCTCCTGCATCTGCACCCGATTGGCCTCGGCCACCGTCTGATTTAGGTCAGTGAGCTGCTGCGGTGACTCACTGCCGTCTAGAGAAAGGGTAAACAGTTCCGGAGGTTGGGTGACTGAGGAAAAAGAGTAAAGCAGCGTCTGGCCGTCAGAGGTCACCTGCCAAGACTCCAAATCTACTGCGCCTGGAGGCAGCGACAAGGGCTGCAGGGTCTGAGTTGCCAAGTCGTAGACGAAAAAAGGGCGGTTAAGGCCCACCGTAGCCAAAAACAGCACCCTCTGGTTATCAATAAACTTCCCCTGACTCTCAAAAGGACCACTCAAGCTGGGCTCTTCTAAAGTATTTAGGAGATTGCCCTGGAGATCGTAGAAGCGGTAGTAAGCCGTGTTGGGAAAAACATAGGTAGGATGCTCCCGGCCCTCGGGTTGAGAAGGCTTGTACATCTTCACCATCAAGGTCTTACCATCGGGGCTAAAGGCCGCATTGGCAAAAGCGTCGCCGCTGCCGTCAGTCGCCTTTAGCTCAAACTGAAGTGGCTGCTCCTGGGTAAAATCAAAGACTCTGACCTCATTGCGCTGGCGAAAAAGGTTTTCGTCAGGCGAGAGCCGCCCCAGGGCATCTTGCACCACTGGGTCACCAAAGTTGGGGCTGAAAGGAGTGCGCTCATAGAGATCTCGCTCCTCCTTAGCAGAGGTCACCAGCACGACCTGATCGCCGTCTGCCGACCAGCTGGGCGGTTGAATGTTAAAGCCTTCAGGCAAACGAGCCACCTCGACCCGGTCCAGCGACGGCAAAAAGACCATGTAAACGACGTCTTCTGCCTCCTCAAAAACCCGAATGACAAACTTAGAGAAATCGGGGGCCATTCCTAAAATCTCTCCCTCTTCCGTCTCCGTTGGATAGACAGAAGTATGAGAGACAATCTGGGTCTTACGGTTGATCGTGACAATTTCCCAAGGGCCTAAAAAGCCCTGTTGAACAAACCGCAGCACGTCATTGTTGACCCACTGAATCGGCAGATCGGGGCTAAGAACCTCCTGCCCTAGAGCAATAGAATCACTCAGCTCTCCGGTCGCCAAATCTAGGAACTGAACCTGCCAATCCTCTGAGTTAATGCGACCAGTGGTGGCAACTACAACAGTCTTGCCGTCTGGACTGACGTTACTCAATAAGAGCGGCATCCGCACTGACTGAAGGGTATCTAACCGAGCCTGTTCTGCTTCTGTCAGCGTCGGCAGGTCCTCGCTCTCGTAGCCGACTTTAACAATTTCAGCTTTGGCAGGAGGGTTCAGCCATGCCCCAGATCCTGTCAGGGCCATAGCAATGGAGAGCGATAGCGTCAGAACTGACTTACCAGTTTGCAACCATCGGGCTGCCGCTACCGAAATCCCCTGAGGCATAGCGATTTTCCTTTTGCTTGAGTTGCCAATTCTTAAAACCCGCCGGAGGGCGTTGCTGGCAGTGTAACTCTGCCTTGCAGGCTACCTGTCATCTCACCTAATGTAATTCTTTGATGGGGTTTTATTAATAAACTGCTTCAGGGGAAGCAGGGGGATTCCGGAATCTCAGTGTAGCTGGGGTTAGGGTGTGTTCGTCTTTGGCTCGGTGATTTACGCTGGAGGTAGAGACTGCTGCCTCAATTCCTTGTTTGGCTGTCTGCGCCCGCTTTGTAGAGTCAACCGCTGTGACCCAGGAATTCCATCTATCGATTACGCCCCTCGGACAGGATCGCTATCTGGTGCGAACAGAGGAAGTTGCGCCCGGCGTTCCCTTAGCCGAAGAGCAGGTCACCTGGCCCGTAGACAATTGGCTGCAGCAGGCTGCGGCCCAAACCCACGATCCGCTGCTGAGCCTGCTACAGGAGGGTTTCCATACCCCCACGGCTGAGGCAAGTACTCCAACCTCCCAACCCACCTCTGCGCCCCTTCCAGAAAATCTCGTGGCCGGCAGCCAGCTGATTGCTTTGGGACAGACTCTTTATGGTGCGCTGTTTCAGGGGCGTATTCGAGATAGCTGGCTGGCCGCCCAAGGAGTCGCCCAAAATCGCCGGCAGGCGCTGCGGCTTCGCCTAGGGTTCAAAGACAGCCGACTGCAGCGGCTACCGTGGGAATTGCTCTACGGCGATGAGCGGCCTCTGGCTGCTGGCACCGATATTGTTTTTGCCCGCTACTACGCCACATCGGGGCTGGTTGATCTTGCGGCCATGCCCACCCTGCCGACAGAAAATCAGCCGCTCCAGGTCTTGATGGTGGTTTCAGCCCCCGATGACCGAGAGCGGCTGGCCCTACGCCAAGAGGTGCAAAAGCTCAAGGAGGAACTGCACCCCCCTACGCCTGCTGGGATTTCCTCTGCTAGCGAAGCTCTGGCCAGACCTCGCGCTCTTGATATTCAGCTGACCATTCTGGAGCAGCCAGGCCGAGCTGAACTGGTGCAGGCCCTAGAACAGGGACGCTATCAAATCTTGCACTACGCTGGCCACAGCGATGTCAGCAAAACGGGCGGCGACTTGTATCTGGTCAGCCGTCAGACGGGGTTGACAGAGCGCCTCAGCGGGGAAGACTTGGCCGGGCTGCTGGTCAATAACGGCATTCGAGTAGCTGTGTTTAACTCCTGCCGGGGAGCCTATACTGCTGCCGATGATGCCGAGTCGGGTTGGCGAGAGCAAAACCTGGTGCAGGCCCTCGTAAACCGGGGGGTTCTGGGGGTGATTGCCATGGCTGAGCGCATTCCCGACGACGTAGCAATCACCTTTACCCAGCTGTTTTACCGCAATCTGAGGCAGGCTTATGCCATAGATCTCAGCCTCAGCCGCACCCGACAGGGGCTGATCTCGACCTACGGCTCAGACCAGAGCTACTGGATGCTGCCGATTCTCTATCTGCACCCAGAATTTGACGGCTATCTGTTTACCTGCGAGGGTCAAAGCCCGGCCCTAAGAGGCGATCGCAACAAGGATTGGCCCTTGGTAGAGCCCAGCCCCCTAGATGGCTGGTTGCTCAACGGCAACGGTAGTAGTGAAGATTTGACCGATACGCTGCCTCCTTTATCGGAAGAAACCCCCATCGATAGTTTGCTGGCAGAAATCACTCCAGACTCCGCCGACCTCGGTACACCGGAACCCAGTCTTGAGCAGCCCGGAATTGCCGATTTGATCGGCACTGTCGAGCAAGATGGCCCTAGCTACGATGAAGATGCGGCCATTGTCACTGATTTAATTCAGCAGCTGTCTACGGGCGCTACCCCGGCTGAAGCGCCTTTAGAGGCATCGCAGGAGGAAGATCTGCTGCCCGACTGGAACTCCAACGTTTCCCCACTGCACGGCAAACTGCCCGAACGGCCAAAATCAGCCCTACCGGAAACAGCTCCCACACCTCTCGGACAGGGCTTCCAAGGCGCGGGCGCAGCAAAGCCCGGCTCTTCCTATTCGGAACACCCTGCTCAAACCCAAACCACTTCTTGGCGGAAATGGCTGCCTGCTCGTCCGCTCATGCTCTGGGTAAGTCTTGGTTTGGCAGGTGCGATCGCAACCCTTCTACTGGCCCTAGCCCTAATCCCTCGCTTTAGCACCCGACAGGCGGCGCTGCCGCCGATCAGCCCTGAGAGCCCTACAGAAACTACTTCAAACAGCAGCCCACTAGTAACCGGGGCTATTGAGGCAGTAACGACCGGCAATTTAGAATCGGCCCGCCAGCTGTTGGGCCGGCTGCTTGACCAGGGCGACCTTCAAAACGTACGGACAGTCCTGGACCTAGCGGCCCCATCCCAACTAGCCAGCGCCGATTTGTCCTTCATCATGGGCCGTCTGGTGTGGCAGCAGATTGCTCAAGGCACCTTTGACGCCAGTGTTGATGACGCGCGGCGATCCTGGCAGAGAGCTGTAGAGGCAGATCCTCAGTTTGTGGAGGCCTGGATTGCTTTAGGGTTTGCTTACTACAGCCAGAGTGATTTTCAGGCAGCCATTGATGCCTGGAGCCGAGCGGTGGAGCTAGACCGACGCCAGGTTAGAGATGTAGAGCCAGGACAAGATGCGATCGCAGACCCCCAAATTCTGCAAGCTCATATAGGGCTAGCAATGGCCTACAACCAACTCAGTCAAATCGCCGCCGATCCCATCGAACAATCTGGGCTGCAGATCCAGGCCCTCGATCGATATGAATTCATTGCTAATGCCGACCCGACCCTGCTCAGCCCAAACCAGCTAAGCACCTCTTGGCTCTGGCAAACAGAGCTGTTGGCAGACTGGAAAGACACCGTTGAGAATTTGGCCCTGGCTAGTTCTGAGGATGCGCCCACCGATGCGTCCCCTGAGCCTTGATGCATCGCTCGCTTAGCTGCGCCTACTTCTTCTTCACTAAAAAACTGCCTTGAATTGGCATATTCACAACATAGGCCAATTCTGGATCATCCAAAGGGGGTGTTTGAGTTAATCTCAAACACCCCCTTTGGTAGAACACAGGTTTAGGCTTGTCGGCTTAAACTTGCCTTACAGATAAAGAAAACTGCTAGAAACGTAGCAACAGCAACAGACAAGACCACTGAATTAGAAATGAACAGATTCTCATTTCGATTCAGCATAAGTCTTCAGTTTTTTTGTTACTTTCAAGCAGTTTTGAGTGAATCCGTAAAAAAACGAACTCGATCTTGAAATAACCGATACTTTTTCTAGATTTTGTTCAATAGTTGAGCTTGACATTCGTTAAGCAAACCATTAGTAGAAGCAAAAAATAGCTTCACTAATTGTCAGGATTTAGAAACAAAGCGGGTTTGCTAACCGTTCAAACTCAAGGGTTGTAGCGCTCCTCAGACTTAAACTCTTTTGTCAGACACCGCTCTAAATAATAAATTTGTTGCGATTGCTGGAATCTCCAGGGATTCAAGATTGTTCTGTACGCACGGCTGAACACGGGTTGGTTGAGATACTGCCAGATAGGAAACTGCATTTGTCGCTTCTGAGGTAAACGAGTGTGGGACAACGCATTGAACTGGCTTGATTAAACGTCCAGCCCATTGTGTTGCTTTAGAGTACCCAAAGGTAACCTCAGTATACGCAGTCCATAATCTGGAACCAGCAAAGTGGGCAACAGATAGAACGATACTTAATGATCACAAGGATTTGATGAAAATGGAGCTGACGGGAGTCGAACCCGTGTCCGCTCTGAGTATTAACATCCCACTCATTCACAGGCTTAGCCTATCTAACCCTCTAGGCGGGGTTCGCTAATTATTCCTAGCGACAAGAGTCTCTGATTAAGTCTTAGCCAACCGGTTAACCAGAGAAAACCAGAAGGAGCATCCGTTGGGGGTTGGTCCACAGCCCTTAACGGAGTCAAGCTGCGGACGCTCGCATTTTGTTAAATTAAGCGGCTACGGGAGCTGCTTTACGAGCGAAAGGAACGATGTTGTTCGCATTTACTTTTTGTTTGAGCCTAGATTTACGAGAGTGGACTCCCTCTCGGCCTGTATCACAGGGTGACTTTCGTCAAAACGTCGAAACCGTTACAGCCCCTCATGATTCGTGCCGTAGCACTAAACCTAGTATAGACGAATCACTGAGGAGTGGTATACGGATTCTCTCACCCAAAGGCTGATTTTTAGGAAGATTCCTGTACTTCAGCTCGATTGATAGATTGCTGATGACCGCTCAAGTTCAGCCCGGCCGGCTAAGTTCGATTATGAAGCCGCGAGGGTGAGTACGAAGAGAGTTATAGCAGCGATAAACTTTTACAAACTAAATCGGGGGATCGCCCAAGTATAATAATTACTTAAACATTTAGGCTTTCTCGACCCTGTGCGTCTCTTTAGAAAGCGGCAAGACAACTCCCAGATTGATACCAACGCTAGCGCCTTAATGCTGGCCAGTACTGCAAGCAGTGAGAGGGATTTAAGCATGACCACCACCAACGGCACCAGTAACGCAGACTCCGATACTCCTGAACAGCCAGAAGCCAAGACTACAAGCCGGTCAAAGCGCCAGTCCGCCAAAAATAGCGGCTTAGTTAAAGCTCGGGCTGAAGATGACGTCATCGTTCTAGCCAACAACGTTCGCTTGATTCCAACTGAATATCTTCCCAACCATCGCCCGATCCAGGTCAGCGATTTTGAAATCGTTGCGACGCTAGACTCTGCTGGTCAGCGCCCGATTATGGCCAATACCTTTGAAATCGCCAACACCGACGTTTTGCCTGGACATCGCCCCATTGAGGTTAGCCACTTTCCAACTGACGATCTGCACATGCTGCTCGGCAACCGCCCCATTTCCCCCAACGACGTAGTCGATCCTCCCTCCTTTTTGCTGATGGGCTACCTCGATTAGGCCGTTTGCCTTAACCCTCAATTTTCATCATCGCTGCTCCCTAGGGGCAGCGATTTTGTTTAGCGCTCAGGGACGTTCCCCTAAACTCTTGAGCAGCAGGTTGGGGAGAACGGCATCATCCCAGGCAGTGGGCAGCTCTCCGATTCGCACAATAACTAGCTCTTGCGAAGGAATTACATAAACTCGCTGATGGCCTCTGCCGTCTAAGTAAATCGTATCGGTAGCCAAAAATGAAGCTGAGGCCGCCTGATCAACATTGGGGTAGTCTGCGGTGCGGGCCTTGATCCAAATGTGATAGCCAAAGGTGGGTTCAATGGGCGATTCCTGCAGCATCTGATTGATCCAGTGCTCAGGCACCACCTGCCTAGAGCCGACCCTACCCCGATTCAACAGCAGCTGGCCAACCCGCACCCAGTCTGAAGGCGTGGCAAACAAGCAGCAGAAGGTTTTGGCATGGCCCCTAGGTCGATCTAGCCAGACAAAGGCATCGCTAGCTTGAAGCGGCTGCCAAAGGCGACTAGAGAGATAGTCGGCGTAGGTTTCCCCAGTGGCCCGCTCTAGTACGATACTGAGCACCTGGGAGTTGACGTTGTTGTAGTCGTAGACCTGGCGCGGCGGCATGACTTGGGGAATATGAAGCGCCTTTTTCTCCACGTTTGAGCTGAGATAGAGATTGACCAGATCAGATGCAGGGGTGTTGGTGCGGTCGTCATTTCTCAAGCCGGACTGCATGTAGAGCAAATCTGCGAGGGTTAGATCCCCTCGGCTGTCGTTGGCCCACTCTGGAATGTAGTCGGCGACCCGATCTTCTACGGATCCAATATGGCCTTCTTCTATGGCAATTCCGATCAGCAGGGCCAGGATACTCTTAGCCATCGACATGGAGTTGGATAGGGAGGTGGGAGAGAAGCCCTGCCAGTATTCCTCCAGCACTACCTCGCCGCGATGCAGCACAATCAGCGCCGTTGAATTTTGGGCCTGGGCAAAACGGCTGGCCTCGCGCAGAGCAGCAGCGGGAATGCTGGAGGTTTGGGCCTGGGGCAGGGGCGCTCCACTTTGCCCAGGCACAGGGTATTGGGGCCGGTACCAGGCCGTAGAGGTAATCTCGGATTTAGGGTAAGTTGCAGCTCGACTCCAGAACCGCCAGTCGGTCATTAGAGCCGCGCCTACCAGCAGCAGCAGGGAAGCTGAAATAGGTACTCTCAGGCTAGGTTTCATGCCTTTGGGTAGGGTAATAGCGGCAGGTCGCGTCGCCTGAACTATTCTCGCAAATAGGACTTACAGACAAGGAGGCAATATGACTGCGCTGCCACAGAGAAAACCTAGCCATCGCGTTAGCTCCAGCCCAGGATAGTAATTATTTCTCCTGCCAGCTTTAAGGGGCGAAAGGGCTTGGCTAGAACGGCAGCCACCTCTAAATCTTCGAGGCCAGACAGGTTGTTGGGCTGAGCTTTGGCCGTGACCATGATGACGGGAATAAGCTGGGTGGCGGCGTTGGCTTTAAGCTGCTTGAGAGTGGCGCGTCCGTCCATTCCAGGCATCATCATATCGAGCAGGATGGTGTCAGGGCGGTTAGTCGCGGCAACTTCAAGAGCCTCAAGGCCAGAGCTGGCGGTCAGGATGGTCCAGTCGGTGCCCATTTCTAGGGCCATTTTGGTAATGGAGCGAATATCTTCCTCGTCATCGACGATCAAAATGCACTTAGTCATCGAATTTGCTCTGGCTGAAGGTCTTGGGCTAATGGGGCTGACAGAGGCAGGGTGACGTGGAATGTGCTGCCTTGGCCCAGCTCGCTTTCGGCCCAGATGCGGCCCCCGTGCTGCTGGACGATCTGGCGGCAAATGGCCAGCCCTAGACCAGTGCCGCTTTGCCTACGCGCATCGGAAGCATCGACCTGCTGGAAACGCTCAAAGATCAGGTGCAGTTTTTCGGTGGGAATGCCTCGGCCTTGATCTTTGACACAAATGTGGAGGGCGGCGGGCGGCTCTATGGCTTGGTGCTCTGCGCTTGCACTCAACCAAATTAGGTTACCCGGCTCGGAGAATTTGATGGCGTTGCTGAGCAGGTTGGTGAGGAGTTGGAGGATGCGATCGCAATCTACCCACACCTCCAGTTCCACGGCATCTACCTCGATCTGAACCTGAGCTGGTTCAGCCAACCCCTGCATCGCAGCTTGCGCTTGGTGCAGCAGGTCAGCCACCCTGCACTGCTGCAGCTGTAGGGTAAGCTGGCCTGACTTCATTCGCTCTAGATCGAGAATGTCGTTGACCAGGCGAATCAGGCGCTCGGCATTGGTGATGGCAATTTGAATCAGCGTCTCCCCTTTCTCAGTTAGGGTGCCCAGGTGCCCAGTAGCCAGCAGGTCCAGAGCTCCAATGACCGAGTTCATCGGGGTGCGCAGTTCGTGGCTGACCAGGGAAATAAACTCGTTTTCCAGGCGTTTGCGCTCAGTGATATCGTTGGCTACGGATAGGGCACAGGGGCTGCCTGCTAGGTCAATCAGCTCAACGGAGATCAGCAGCGTTCTGATCTCTCCTGACTTGGTGCGAAGGTCTACTTCACGGTTGTGCAGTACGCCTGCTGCCGACAGTTCCACTGCGCCCTCGGCAGCAGCCGTTGGGTTTAGCCCCAGCGGCAAATCGCTAATCCGCTGACCAACAACCTCCTCTCGGGTATAGCCGCTTAAGCGCAGGAAACTGGGATTGACCTCAATGAATTCGCAGTCGGGCAGACTGGTCAGGGTAATGGGGTTGGGGCTGGAGCGAAAGGCTTTGGCGAACTTCTCCTCGGCCAGCTTGCGATCGCGGATTTCCTGCTGGAGCTGAGTATTTTGCTGCTGCAGCTGATGCTGTAGCGATCGCAACTGCAGGTGCGTCTCTATTCGGGCCAGCACCTCTTCCACCTGAAAAGGCTTGGTGACATAATCGACCCCGCCCACCTGAAACGCTTTGACCTTATCAAGGGTTTCACCCAGAGCGCTGACAAAAATCACCGGAATGTCGCGGGTACGCTTGTCTGCCTTGAGCTGCTGGCAAACCTCATAGCCGTTCATCTGCGGCATGTTCACATCCAGCAAGATCAGGTCAGGTGGAGCCGCCTGGGCCGCTCGTAGAGCCGTGCTGCCTTTAGTCACGCTGCGAACTTTGTAGTGGCGCTCCGTCAGCAGTTGGGAGAGCAGCTGCAAATTTTCGGGTGTGTCGTCAATTGCTAGGATATCTGCCTGGTAGGTTCTAGCGGCTGGTTCAGTCATCTGTAGGGCTCTCCGTCAACTCCAGCATGGCATCAAAATCAAACTGGTTGGCTAGGGCCATCAGCCGCTTTGCTAGGTCCGCTTGGCCTGGGGGGACTTGATCAATCAGATGCTTCACCCAGTCAGCATCAGCCTGAATAGCCGCCTGGTTCAACTGCTCGATCCAAGTAGGGGGCATAACCTGCAGATCCTGCGGCCGAACTGGGGTCAGCGCACAACTGGCAGATCTGAATGGCTGATCCGTATAGCAGTCTTTTGTCTCTTGCTGACCAGCTTGGCCTCGACAAGGCACAGCCGTGGTAGCTGCATCGGTCACGGTCACATCAATGTCAAATCGGAAGGTGGTGCCCTGACCTAGGTTAGTCTCAACATCAATGGTGCCGCCCATGAGCTGGACAAACTGCCGAGTAATGGCCAGCCCTAGGCCCGTACCGCCTTCTCCCGGCACGTGATTGCAGGCCTGCACAAAGGGCTGGAATAAAATGGGCAGCACATCTGTGGCAATGCCGGGGCCTGTATCGGCTACCTCAAACTGGAGCGTTTGACTGCCGTGTAAAGCGGCTAGATCGGGAGGCACAGGCTCTAAATGCACCGCTAAAGACACCGTTCCCACGTCAGTGAACTTAATTGCGTTGCCCAGCAGGTTAATCAGAACTTGGCGCAGTTTGCCCTCATCTCCCACAATGTACCGAGGCACTTCAGACGCAATTTCAGCGATTAGGGTCAGGTTTTTAGCGGCAGCCAAGACCTGAAACATTTCCTGCAGACCCTGCAGCAGGCTATAGAGATCAAAGGGCGCTAGGTTGAGCACTACCCGGCCCGCTTCAATTTTGGACATCTCTAGCACGTCGTTGATCAGGCTAAGCAGGTGTTTGCCGCTCTGATTGATTACGCCCAGAGAATCATGCTGCTGGCTTGAAAGGGTAGTATCTCGCGCCATTAGCTGGGTAAAGCCCAGAATGGCGTTCATAGGAGTGCGCAGTTCGTGGCTCATGTTAGCCAGAAACTGGCTCTTGGCTCGGTTGGCGGCTTCGGCAGCTTCCTTGGCCCGGTAGAGTTCTTCCTCCGTGCGCTTGCGCTCAATGGCGATGCCCGCCAGGTGGGCTGCCGTTTCTAGCAGCTGCCAATCCTCCTGAGTAGGGCTGTGGGGCTTGCTGTAGTAAAAGGCCAGGGTGCCAAGAATTTGCCCGTGAGCCCCCAAGATCGGCACAGCCCAACAGCTGCGTAAGTGGTGTAGACGAGCCAGTTCCCGTTTAGCAGCCCAGAGCGGATCCGTGAGGGTGTCGGAGACGATCACTGGCGCTTTGCGATAAACGGCTGTGCCGCAGCTACCGGCACAGGGCCCGACTTCCAGCCCGTCGGCTACCTGCTTGTACGCCTCGGGCAGGCGCGGGCTAATACCGTGGTGCAGGCGCTTGCCAGCAGCGTCTAAAAACAAAATCGACCCGGCTTTGCAGCGGGCCAGAGGTTCAAAGGTGTCGATCAGCAGGGTTAGCGTCTCGACGAGAGGTGCCCCGGCAGCAATTCGCTCTAGCACCTGCTTTTGGCTATTGAGCAGGGTTTCGGCCTGTTTGCGATCGCTAATGTCAAACATTACCCCGTCTAACCACAGCAGCTGGCCTGCGGCATCAAAAATACCCTGGCCCTTTTCATATATCCAGCGGATGCTGCCATCGGCATGGGCAATGGGGTACTCCAGAATATAGGGCTGGCGCTCGGCCAAGGCAGTCTGGATTGCGGCTCTGACTTGAGCAGCATCGGCCAGGGAAATGTCATTAATATTGCGAGTTCGGTTATGGACGAAGTCTGAGACGGGATAGCCCGTAATTTGCTCAAAGGACTCACTGAGGAAGGTCAGCGTCCAGTTTTCATCGTCGTGGCAGCGGTAAGCCGCTCCAGGCAGGTTGGCAATTAGAGTTCTAAAGCGCTCCTCGCTGTCCCGCAGCTCTTTTTCGGCCTGCATCCGCTTCAGCTCGGCTCCCGCTCTAGCAGCAAAAATGCGCAGAATCGACTCTCGGCCAGTATCTTCAGACATGGGCTTGTCGTCCAATACGGCTAGATGGCCCAGCATTTGACCAGCAGCATCAAGCAGCGGTGCGCCCAAATAGCTCTCAGCCGTCATGCTCTGCAGCCGGGGAGAGTTGGGGAACTGTAGCTTTACCTCTTGGGGGTAGCAAAGCAGCTGGCCCGGCACCATCTCTGAACAGGGGGTTCCGGCAATCGCGTAGTCAAAGTTTTCAGCAATGTCTCCATCGGCCCAATAGGCCAGCGTTTGGGCGTGGCCTGCCTCAGTGAACTGGGCAATGAAGGCATAGCGCACCCGCAGTACCCGAGCCAGGTAGCTGACGCAGGTGCGAAAAAACTCTTCTCCAGTGGCAGATGCTGTGCCCTCTACAATCAGGCGTAAGGCTTCTTCCCGCTGCTGTCGTTCAGTAAAGTCTTCGGAGATGCCCAGCAGATAAGAAGGGTTGCCGTGACGGTCAAACAGCGGCAGTTTGACGCTGCGCAGAAAAACCTTTTCCCCACTGCGAGGCAAGATCACCTCTTCTGAGGTTTCCATTGCAGTGCCTTGAGCCACTACCGCTAAATCCTGGACCCGATAGTGATCGGCTAGGGGCTGGGGCAGCAGGTCATAATCAGTCTTACCCATGCCCTCTTGCCGGGTAAAGCCTAAGATACGTTCGCAGTTTTGGTTGATCAGCTCGTAGCGAAACCCCGCCCGAATGTTCTTGGTAAAGACGGTGATGGGAATGTTTTCCACAATCATGTTGAAAAACTGTTGAGACTGGCGCAGATTTTCTTCTAAACGTCTGCGCTCGGTCACATCGGCCCCTACCGAGAGAATGCCTGTCAGCTGGCCCTGCTCATTGTAAATGGGCTTGTTGGCCCAAGCGATCCAGACGCGGCGACCGTCTTTACAGCAGTTTTCGTTCTCATTGAACGTGTAGCGTTCGGGGTGCTCACAGAGGTTAACCATCAGGTCTTCCAGATCGCGCCCAGTGGTTTCAGTTTCGGGCACAATCGTACCCACCACACTGTGCCCCACAATCTCTTCTAACTCATAGCCAAAGAATTTTTGGCCGTAGTCATTGAGATACAGCACGCTGCCCCGGGTATCCCATTTCAAAATGACGGAGTTGGCCGTTTCTACCAGCAGGCGGTACTCGGCTTCCCGCTGGCGCAGAGCGGCTTCGGCTCGCTGGCGATCTGCTTCGACACGTTTGCGATCGCTAATATCCGTAATCACAAACTCTAGGCAGTCTTCGGCCAGATTTGTCCGCAGAGACAGCAGCCCCCAGATGAGAGAGCCATCCCGGCGCAGCAGCTGCACCTCAAAGTCATGAACGCCGCCTTGGCGCTGCAGTGCCGCCACCAGCTCATGCCGATCTTGAGGGTTGGCATAGAAATCTTGGGTATGAACCTGACCGATTAGCTCGGTGGGCGAGGCATAGCCCATAATCTGGGCAAAGCGCTGGTTGGCCTCTAAGATCAGCCCGTCCCAGATGCGAGTGCGGCCAATGCCCACCTGGGAGTTTTCAAAAATAGCCCGATATTTCTCTTCTCGCTGCTGCAGGGCAATCTCTGCCTGCTGGCGTTTGGTGATGTCCCGATAGCTCCAGATTCGGCCTACAATGCGGCCCTCTAACCATTGAGGCTGAGAATAGCGCTCAAAGATGCGGCCATCTTTCATCGTTAGCCGATCAAAAACTGCTGCTTCGGGAGTTTGGTCAAACAGATACAAGACCCTGGCCTTAAACTCCTCTGGATCGGTTGTCTGCTCCGCCAAGTACTGAAACCGCTCAGGGGGGTTGGTATCAGCAGCCAGCAGATGCTTGGGCACACCCCACATCCGCACGAACTTTTGATTGTAGGCCAACACCTGACCGTTACGGGCCACCACGAACACGCCGTCTGCAGTGGATTCCAGGGCCGCCTGGAGCAGCGATAGGGTTTCAGCTCGCGTTTGAGCAGCCGCCCTAGTGCGGGTAAGATCTCGGATTGTCAAAAGTGCGACGGGCTCACCGCTGCTATCGACCCGATTGCCAGAGACCTCCAAAATTAAGCGCTGGTCGCTCAGCTGCAGCTCGTATTCACACGGGGTGTAACAGCCCTGCAAAATTTGGTACGAGGGATAATTTTGTGGCTCTACAAGCTGGTGCTGCTGCCGTAAGGGTAAAAGCTGCCACAGCGGTAGCTGCTGCGCCTGACCGCTGCTCTGCCCTACTAACCTCTCAAAGGCAGCATTGCAGCCCAAAACCTGTCCCTGGCAGTCAGTCCAGACCAGGGCATCGGCAACGCTGTTGAGCGCTACTGTCAGAATATCGAGAGGGCCGGAAAGGGGTTTGACCAGTTCTTCCGGGTTGACGCTCATGGGGGTTAGCGTAAGTCGGCCTGCAGTCAAGACTAATCCAAGCCTAACTGTAATGGCTAATCGGGAAAATTTGGGGAGGCCCGAGGAGGGGAGACGCGGGGAGGGGGCTAAGGGGTGATGCTTTTGACGAGCGATTGGTAGAGGGTGAACAGATCGGTGCTGTTTTCGGGGTATGAGGTAAGCGCGATCGCAAGTTCGGGCTGGAGGCGTTCTCCAGTGGGTAGGGTTACGATGTGCTGCCGCAGGCGTTGGCAGAGGGGGGCTAGCATATCGGTGGCCTCGGGTTGATTGAGGCCTGCCATACCTACAATGATTTCTCCGTTGCCCCAGTAGCCCGCAATGTCTGAGTTGCGAAGCCCTGACTGGATCTGGGAACCCCAGTGCTGCAGGATTTGGTAAACGGTTTCGGGGCCGCAGCGGGTCTGGAGGTTGCCTAGATCGACTAGCTTTAGCAGGGCTAGGGAACCGGCGTTGGTTTGCTGAAGCAGATCGGTCAGTGCTTGCCGGGACTGAGTGTAGTTTAAGAGGCCGGTTAGGGGGTCGCGTCGAGACACTGTCTGCAGAAGCTGATTGCGCTCTAGCCGGTTGAGAATGCGGGTCAGCAGCTCCGGCCCCACAATCGGTTTGGTGATAAAGTCATCTGCGCCTGCTGTAAACACCTGCTGCACAGTATCGCGGTCTTGGTGGGCGGTTAGAAACAGGATGGGCAGGTTTTGCCAGTGGGGGTCAACGCGCACTGCCTGGCAGAGGTCAATGCCGCTAAATTGGGGCATCTCTACGTCTAGGATCAGCAGGTCGGGGGCAACTCTGTTGAGCACGTCCCAAAACTGCTGGGGAGAGGCTAGCCCGACTACGCCCAGGCCCCATGGTTCTAGCAGGGGGCGCAGGGCAGCAGGAATGAGGGGGTCGTCGTCTACTACCAGCACCTGGGCGCGAGTGAGGGGGCTGAGCCGCCAGCCTGGGATGAGCTGGCTCCACACTTGGGTGGCGGTGACGGGCTTGACAAGTAGCCGTTGGCTGCTGGTTTGGCCGAGCTGTCCGGTCAGAGCCCGTGCGATCGCAACTCGATCTACCAAACTATCTAGCGTGGTCAGCGCTAGGGCAGATACGGGGGGCGTCTGGGTGGTGAGGCTGTGGAGAAAGGTCAGGCTCTCCGTCCACTGACTGGCCGAGGCAATTTCTAGAACCACTCGCTCTGGCTTGCGCTGCTGCACTAGGGCCTGGGCCTCGGCTAGGGTGGTGGCTTCGACCCAGCTCAGCTCTGCCGCTGCCGCTAATGCCTGTAGTTCTGCACTTAGCTCAGGGTCTAGGGTAACCAGCAGCAGGGCAACAGGTTCGCTGGGAGCCGCTGCTGGCTGAGCCGATAGCGCCATCTGCGCCGCTAGCTGCTGCACCAGATCGACTACGGTTTGGGCTGCAGGAGCGGGTGAAGACTCTAGTAGGGTTTCTAGCTGACGTGCGATCGCAGTGCCCTCATCGCACTCAAACATGCCCAGCACCCCGGCCAGCTTATGGGCCGCCTGCATCCCGGACTGCCGCAGAGCCTCACTCAAAGTTCCTGCCTGAATAGCTTGGGCAGCTGCCTGCAAGCTGCCTAACCGCTCTGCCATCAGCCCCTGGTACTGCTGCCACAGCCCTCCCATCGCCTGCCGAAAATCCTGCTCTAGCGGCCCCATAGGGGCAGGCAGTGCAGCCGCGTGGGCAGCTTGATCCACAGCAGCTTGGGCCTCGTCAAGGTTCAACACATCTGGATTCAGCCGGTAGCCTAGGCCGTAAACATTTTCAATCCACTCCAGCGAATCGGCCTGCTTGAGCTTGCGGCGGAGCCCCTTGACGTGAGCCTTAACGCTATCTTCCAGGGGCGGGTCATCAAAATTCCAGAGATGCTCAATGATTTGCCCCCGGCTAAATACCCGCGCCGGATTGCGTAGAAACAGCTCCAGCAGGTTGTACTCTTTAGGCGTCAATTTCAAAAGCTGGTCGGCATAGGTGACCTGGCAGCTCACCGGATTGAGCCGCAGCGGTCCCAATGACAGCACCGCCGTTGCAGCCACTTCCCCCCGACGCAGCAACGCCCGCAGCCGAGCATGGAGTTCATCTAGGTTAAGCGGCTTGATCAGGTGATCGTCAGCTCCGGCATCGAGTCCTCGAACCCGCTCATCTGGAGCATCGCGAGCCGTCATTAGCAGAATTGGGGTAGAGCAGCCCGCAGCCCGCAGCCGCTGACACAGGGTAATGCCATCTAGGTGGGGCAATCCGACATCGGTCAAAATTAGGTCGTAGTCAGTCCCCTGGGCATATTCGAGACCCAGCTGACCGTCGGCAACGGCATCGACTACATAGTTTTGACTGGCGAGAGATTCTGTTAGCCGCTCCGCTAAAATCTCATCGTCTTCAATCAGCAAAATTCTCATGGGCCAAGGGTCCAGCAGAGCGATTAATTGACTTTACCGTGCAGGCTTGGCCACACATCGGGCGGCACTGCAGTTTTCACCCTGTCGTTGCACAGAGAACATCCACTAGCTTTGCCCCAAACCCTGTTAACAAAATCTGCTAGTGGTCTCTATATTTCCTGATAGTTTCCATTTAAAAGGATTTTCCTCAATTCCCGCAAGCTGTTCGGCCAGAAGTGCAGAGTTAGCTTAGAGGATTGCTGAGGGGTTCCCTCCGCCAGGCAGGCAACTTGACAACAGCAGCTAGGACACAAGCTTTCCCAATCTTTTGAGGCTGTTCTCGGTTTCTTCTCGCTCTCTGCTTAAGGTGACAGTTGTCAGCCTACTTCCCCCCTAGGCTGCCAATCACAAGGAGCCCTTCCCCCCATACCGCCTACATCCTATGACGGCAATCATCTTCCCCCAAACCACTACCTACAGCTACCAGCAGGCCCACAAGAGCGCCCTCAAAGTTAACTGGCGAGTTGAAGACATTCTCAATGGCGATAGGAGAATAGACTTTACCAAACGATTCATGCCCGAAACGCTGGCTCGGGTCAACGACATTCCCTTTCTCAGCAGCTACGAAAAGCTGAAGCTCAATCAGATTCGGGGCAATAGCTATCTGCACATCTTTAGTCTGGTCGAAGAATGCATCGTGCCCACGGTGATCGACCACATACACCACCTGGGCAGCAGTGACTGGGTAGCAGTTCAAGCGCTGCTGCACTTTGCTGAGGAGGAAGGCAAGCACATTCGCCTGTTTCGCGGCTTTGCCGAAGAATTTGAGTGCGGCTTTGGTAGCCGGTGCGAAACCATTGGCCCCGTTCAGGAGATTGCCGATCTGGTGCTCCAGCACCATCCCCTGAGCGTAATTTTGATGATTCTCTATGTGGAGTGGATGACCCAGCGCCACTACCTGGAAAGCGTGCGGGACAACTATCTCGAAACGTTGGATGTACAGTTTTGTAGCCTGCTGCGGCACCACTGGCTAGAGGAAGCTCAGCACACCGCCCTAGATACCCTGATGGTGGAAAAGGTGGCGGCCGATTTAGACGCAGCTGGCATTGCTGCCGGAGTAGAAGACTTCTTCAGACTGATTGAATTTCTTAACCAGGGCCTAATGACTCAGGTGCAGCTCGACATTGAGAGCCTAACTCACGCTACCGGCCATGCCTACACTGAGGCTGAGCGGCAGACGATTCAGGCGGTGCAGGAAAGAGCCTATCGCTGGACGTTTATCGGCTCTGGCCTGGTGCACAGCCACTTCGTTAAAACGTTTAGCAAGATTAGCCCGACTAATTGCGATCGCTTGATGGCGATCGCCAGAGCCCACAGCTACGCCGCTAACTGGGGCTCTACAGCAGACG
Organism: Pseudanabaena sp. FACHB-2040; assembly: GCF_014696715.1. Lineage (NCBI taxonomy): Bacteria > Bacillati > Cyanobacteriota > Cyanophyceae > Pseudanabaenales > Pseudanabaenaceae > Pseudanabaena > Pseudanabaena sp. FACHB-2040. The sequence continues at coordinate 56,234 of NZ_JACJQO010000021.1, read as the reverse complement.
GGGAAAATGGAGAGTGATGATTGAGTTTTTCGGGCAGCGGCGAGCAACTGCTTCAGGGGCCTTGCCTAAAACGGGTTGACCAATGCGGCGGGTGCCTGTCGTCAGCAGCAGCAAATCACCTGGGTCTAAAAACCGAGAGACCTTGCCCGAGAAGTTGCCGTGAACCCGATGCACTGGCAAGGACTCCTCAATCAGGTCAAGGTCCAGCTCAGCCAGACGGCTCCGCTTCGGATCGGCTACGAACTGAATCAGGTGGAGAGGAGCCTTCAGCTCATCTGAGAGGGTCTTAGCTAGGATGATTGCCTGCTCAAATTCGTAGGGGCTCGTTTCCATCTCGGTAGCCGCCAGCACGATGCGCTGAGCATTTTGCAGAGGTTCGGGAAACCGAGTGATCAAAACGGGAACGGTTGCTAGCCGCACAATGTTGTCGAGTACCCCGCCAAAGAAGTTTTCCCGGTAGGTCGAATATCCCTTCCAACCGCAGATAATCAGGCTGGCTCGCTTCTCTGCCGCTGCTCGAATAATGCCTTTGTCAATTGAATCATCGACCCGGCCAATCGTCTCTACTTGAACAACAGCAGCGTGGGCTACGGTTTCAGCCGTTTCCAGGAGCTGCTGCTGCTGAATCAGCGCGGGCTGCCGAATTTGTTCATCCACGCTGGCAATGACGTGGATCGGCAGGACGGTGCCTTCACCGCGCTTGACCAGAATCAGAGCTAGCTGCAGAAGGTTGTTTTCTGTACTGGGGTTAGATACAGGCACCAGGACGCGATCGCCTAGCAGCCCCATAACCTCTCCGGTTGCAGACGTGCCGGACTCAGGCTGCATTTTCTTTCCCCAATGGGTTGTAATCCAGGGCGAAAGAATGCAGCTCACCAGGATCATGGCGATGGTGCCATTGACAGTTAGCTCATCTACCAGTTCGATATCAAAGGCTACAGTGATCGCAGCCAGGGTAGACGCAGCTTGGGCGACCGACATGCCAAACATCACCATGATGTTGGGAAAAGAAAACTTAAACAGCTTGCCTGCCCCAAAGGCAGCCAAAAACTTGCTCGACACCTCTGCCGCAATCATCACCAGCGCCACCATAATCGACTGTGGCTGCCGCACCAGCACCAGCGGATCGACCAGCATGCCCACCGAAATCAGGAAAAAAGGCACGAACAGAGTGTTGCCAATAAACTGCAGCCGGTTCATGAGCGGGCTGAGCTGTGGAATTAGCGGGGTGAGGGCAATGCCCGCCAAAAACGCACCCACGATCGGCTCGATCTGAATCAGATCAGCGACCACCGACACCACGAACAGGGTGGCCAGCACAAACACAAATTCAGCACTTTCGTCGTGGCCGAACTTGCGAAAAAACCAGCGCCCTAGATAAGGCACGCCCAGCAGAGTAGCCGCCGTGTAAATAATCAGCGCCGGAATCAGAAACAGCCAGAAGCTCAGCGTCAGTTCGCCACTGGTAGCCCGCACCACCACCGCCAGCACCAGCAGGGCCAGAATGTTGGTGATCAGGGTTGCGCCCAGGGTGACGGTGACAGATTGCGATCGCATCAGCCCCAATCGGCTCAAAATCGGCAGCGACACCAGAGTATGAGAGGCAAAACAAGAGGCCACCAAAATCGCTGCCAGCGGCGAGTAGCCAATTGCCAGCATCGCCCCAGTACCCAGGGCCATTGGCAATAGAAACGTCGCTAGGCCGAAGGTCGCAGTCTTGCCAGCACTGCCCTTGAGATCGCCCAGGCTTGTCTCCAGCCCACCTAAGAACATCAGGAACAGCAGCCCCACCGTCCCCAGCAGCTCAATAGTGGCGTCGCGCGCCAGAATGTTGAGGCCGTGCGGCCCTACCAGCACTCCGGCCAGAATGAGTCCAATCAAACCGGGCATCTTCAGCCGCTCGAAGATCAGCGGGGCCAGCAGCATGATGGCCACAATGATCAGGAAAACCTGAACCGGATCTTGAATGGGTCCAGCAAACAGGCCACTCGCTTGAGCCAGTAAATTCATGCAAACGCCTTAATCATCTAGACATTAGGGGCCTGCAAGACCCTACCCCGCCCCAGGATAACGCACCATACACCCTGAGATAGAATCAGGTTCCGAAGGCTTGAGCAGGGGGCAGCTGCAGAAGGCTGAGCAGCCCATCCATCATGTACTGTACTGCCAGCGCTGCCAGCAGCACTCCTAACACCCGCGTCACAACATTGATACCGATCTGGCCGAGCCCTTTCGCTAGCGGCCTTGACAGCAGCAGCAGCAGGTAGGCCAGCAGCAGCACCACGCCAGCAGCCCCTAGCACCACAGCCAAGCCCAGGTAGTAGTTGGCCGACTCCCGCGACAGCACCAAAATACTGGCTAGGCTCCCCGGCCCAGCAATCAGAGGAATGGCTAGGGGAAAGACGCTAACATCCTGGCGCACTTCAGCTTCTTTGGCTTCAGCCTCGGTTTCCCGCTCCTGTTGCACAAAGATCATATCCAGCGCAATCTTAAACAGCAGTACCCCAGCCGCAATCTGAAAAGCCTCCAGACTAATGCCCAAAAAGTGCAGCACATAGGCCCCAGTCAAGCCAAACACAACGAGAATTCCGGCGGAGACAACAATGGCGCGAGTGGCGATTTGGGTTTGTTCTTCAGGGGTGCGATCGCTCACCAGCGCTAGGTACAGCGGAGCCAACCCAACCGGGTCAATCACCACAAACAGGGTCAGAAAGGCTTTGACAAAAAGCGGCAGCATGGCAATCACTCGTTCAGTTTTTTTAACTTTAGAGCGGTTTGCCTTTACCTTTCACCGATCGTTGAGGGAAACGAGAGCCCTTTAGACTCCACCACAAGCGGTTATGCTCCTATCTACAGTGGCTCGGTCCGAAGTGCGATCGCATCACCCCTCTGGGTACTTCCGGGCCTCTAGCCGCTGCTGCAGCCCTCGCTGCCAAAAGTAAAAAGGGCTGACTAGGCTATAGCAGTACAGGCTCAGTTCAGAAGCTGCAACGGTATCTGTAAAAGCAGCGCGACCGTATTTGAGCAGCTGGCGGGCAATCTTGCGCAAGTCATTGAGCGCGTATAGCGGCATCACCAGCGGCCCACTCCAGGCCGGAAAACTCAGCATTCGAGTGGGGTAGCGGCTCAGTCCTACCGCCCGCAGCAAGTTGATCAGGTAAGCTCGCTCCAGGCGGTTCTTGGGAATTAGGTGGTCAACCTGCATCGTTGGGTTGTACCAAACCTCCCAGTTCGCCTGCTGAATGTATAGCACCGCCTCTAGATCTTCTCCGGCCACCAAACTTTTGCCCAGTCGACCACTGAGCACCTGGACCGCTGGCACCTGCTCAACCCAAGCCTGGCGACGAACGACCAGACCAGCCCCAGGGGGCAAAATCTTTTGACTGGGTTGGTACAGCAGCGGCTGAGAACCTCGATCGGTCAGGGCCAAGTAGGGGGCAATGCGCTCAAAGTTTGGCGGCGGCTCCACCTCAAAAACGCCCTGCAGACGGCTACCAAAGGCCCCTGCCTGGGGATGGGCTTGGCCAAACTGGTAGGCCTGAGCCACCCAAACTGGCGAGGGCAGATTGTCGTCGTCTAAAAACCCAACCCAGGGACTGCAGGCCAGAACCACCGCCCGGTGACGAGCAAACGCCAACCCTTGCTGCCGCTCAATGGCATATCGTAAGGCGACCGCCTTGGGCCAGCTTTCTCGAAACGACTCAACCACCTGAGCCGTGCTGTCTGTGCTGTTATTGTCGATGACAATCACTTCCCAAGCCAAGTTGTCAGCCTCAACTTGCTGCCGCAAACACTCCAACACCTCGGGCAAGCGCTGTGCCCCGTTGTAGGTGCAGATGGCCACAGAAAAATCTAGGGAAATTGACTCAGGGGAAACACCGCTCATGATTCGTCCCAGTTATAGGCTAGGTATCCCTAATATGCCTATTTTGGGGCCAAAAATTAACCGGGGCAGCGCCCATTTCAGGCTCGCTTACCCAGCAACTTGTCTCGTAGGGTCTTGATGCGATCGCGATATTTGGCGGCCTCTTCAAACTCCATGTTCTTGGCGGCCTCCTTCATCTGCTTTTCTAGCTGGCCGATTAGTTCAGGAATATCATCTAGAGGCAAATCTTCGCGGTGCTCGTAAACCTGGTCTAGTTCCTGGGCATTCAGCCGCCGCGACACCTCCAAGAACGAAAGAATAGAGTTGCCCGTGCGTCGAATAATCGAGTGCGGCGTGATGCCATGCTCCTCGTTGTAGCGCTGCTGAATTTGACGACGGCGCTCAGTTTCATCAATGGCCCGCGCCATGCTGTCAGTCAGGTTGTCGGCATAGAGAATCGCCTGCCCCTGCACATGTCGAGCGGCCCGCCCAATCGTCTGAATCAGAGATCGCTCAGCCCGCAGAAAGCCTTCCTTATCCGCATCGAGAATGGCGACCAGCGACACCTCTGGCAGATCCAAGCCCTCCCGCAGCAGGTTCACCCCCACCAGTACATCAAAGTGGCCGTCTCGCAGATCCTGAATAATTTCAATCCGTTCGATGGAGTGAATCTCTGAGTGCAGGTAGCGCACCCTCACCCCATGCTCATCTAAGTACTCAGTCAGGTCTTCGGCCATGCGCTTGGTCAGCGTCGTCACCAGCACCCGCTCCTGCCGCAGAATGCGATCCTTGATTTCCGCCAGCAGGTCGTCGATCTGCCCTTCCGTAGGCCGCACAAAAATTTCTGGATCAAGTACGCCTGTAGGCCGAATGATCTGCTCCACTACCCGCCCTTCAGAAATTTCTATTTCCCAGTTGCCAGGTGTGGCCGAGACAAAGACGCACTGGTTCACCTTCTGCCAAAATTCCTCAGCCTTTAAAGGCCGGTTGTCTGCTGCGCTGGGCAACCGAAAGCCGTGGTCGATCAGCACCGTTTTGCGGGAGCGATCGCCGTTGTACATGGCATGAATTTGGGGCAGGGTGACATGGGACTCGTCAATCACCAGCAGCCAGTCTTTGGGAAAATAGTCTAGCAAGCACTCAGGAGGCGATCCGGGGTGCCGGCCGGCTAGGTGGCGGGCATAGTTTTCCACCCCGTTGCAGTAGCCCACTTCCCGCAGCATTTCCAGGTCGTAGCGAGTGCGCTGCTCCAGGCGCTGGGCCTCCAGCAGTTTACCGGCCTGCTCTAGCTGCTCCAGGCGCTCTTTTAGCTCGTCGTGAATAGCCTGACAGGCTTGCTCTAGCTGCTCACTAGGGGTAACAAAGTGACGGGCCGGATAGATGTTGAGAGCATCCATACTCTGCAGGGTTGCCCCTGTAATCGGGTCAATGTAGCGAATGGCGTCGATCTCATCGCCAAAGAACTCAACCCGAATTATCCGGTCCTCATAGGCCGGACCAATCTCCAGCACATCTCCCTTCACTCGAAATCGACCCCGGCTCAGGTCTAAGTCGTTGCGCTCATACTGAACGGTCGCCAGATCCCGCAGCACCTGCCGCTGGTTCACCTCCATCCCCACCTTTAGGGGAATCGAGGCCTTGAGATACTCAGAGGGAATGCCCAAGCCGTATATGCAGCTAATAGAGGCCACCACAATCACATCTCGTCGCTCAAACAGAGAGCGAGTAGCAGAGTGGCGCAGCATATCGATCTCATCGTTGATCGAAGCTGTTTTAGCAATGTAAGTATCGGTAACCGGGATATAGGCTTCCGGCTGGTAGTAGTCGTAATAGCTGATGAAGTACTCAACGGCGTTGTCAGGGAAAAACTCTCGCAGTTCGTTGCACAGCTGCGCTGCCAGCGTTTTGTTGTGAGCTAGCACGAGCGCAGGTTTGCCAATTTTGTCGATGACACGGGCCATGGTATGGGTCTTGCCGGTTCCCGTCGCCCCGAGCAGGGTTTGGTAGCGGTGGTTGCCCTGGAGATGGTTAATCAGTTGCTGAATCGCCTTAGGCTGGTCGCCCTTGGGTTCAAACGGGGCCTGAATATTGAAGTCGCTCATGAGTATGCCGTCACCCGAGCAGGACTGGGTCATTCTACTTATGATGACGGATTTCTAGCGGCAGTGGGGCAGGCAGGATACCGCAATGGCCCAACCTGAGGGGCAAGTGCCCTATCAGAATTTTCCAGTCAACCTGATGTTTAGCTGGCCTGATTAGTCGGCAAAGTCTTGAACGTCGTACTGCACCACCCGCTGGGGTCGAGAAGGGGCTGGCAACGCCTGGTACTCATAGCTGGGGTAATGGTTGGGCACGTGCATGGGATACACGACTGCAGTGCGCCGAGACTGGCGTTGCTGTGATTGCAGCAGCCATACGGCAAAAACGGTTAGCACTGCGCCGCCGCCGACTATCAGAAACAGAAACAGCCCCGCAATGCCCCACAGCAAAACCGTCTGAGTGTCGCCGGACTGGGGAATAGACTCAGCTAGGCGGGTCTGCTGGGCCGCCATCGTTTCCATGGAGTGCCGGTAGTCACTCAGCTGATCCAGAATGGCATCGGTGTCGTCTTGCTGCCTGCTGAGCTGCACCCTCAGGTCTTCTGTCAGGGTCTGCTGACGTTCGAGCTGAGACTTGAGCTCCGCCGTCAACTCTTTTTGACGATTGAGCTCTTCTTTTAACTCTGTCTCTGCCCTAGTTTCTACGGGTAGCGTTGGGGGTGGCGGTACAGGCACAGCCTGAACTTCCATCGGACTAGATGAAGGAGACGGCACTGAATTGGAAACTCTACCCGCGCCAGAACGAGTCAGGAGCATCAACAGAACCATTGCTCCAGCCGCAGCACACCCAGCTACAAAAGCTGTCGAATCCTTCATTCACTCCTCAAGGTAGCATCCCTTTCCGAACGCTGAAGACGCTTCTAAGGAACTCTCGACCTAACCGCGAAATGCCTATAAAAAGTGACACTCGTACTCGTTAGTATCGTGGTTAAGTATGGCACATCTTTCGGGATTTAGAGCCGATCAGCGCAGAGAACCTGTCACCGTTGCTAAATCTTTATATCGAACTGTTTCAACAGCCGCATGCCCCCCTCGACAGAGGCTAGATCTGGCCTTGGAAAGAAGATTAGCCTTGGGCAGACTCCGGCAAAAACGAGACGTGAGCACTGACGACACGCCAACCCTCGGGGGTGCGTAGCCAGGTCTGGGTTTGGCGACCGAGTTTGTCGGAGGCTGTTTTTCTAAACTCAGTGTTTGCGGTAGCAAAGTCTTGGCCGTAGGTGGTAATGACGGTTTTAGTCAGGCTCCGCTGCAGGTCTAGAGCAGGGCGGCTGGCGCGGAAGGTTGCGATCGCATCATAGCCATACAAATTCTCTGTGGCTCCGTAGCGCACTGTATGGGGGCTCTGCCAAAACAGCTCATCGAGCACCGCCACCTCGTTATTAATCAACGCCGCCTCATAGCGATCAAAGGCAGCCCGCACCTCGGCTACCACCTCCGGCAAATTCATTTCCATGCTCTGAATCCAGCTCTACTGCTAAAGTCCTTTCTGCCTACGGCCCTTTCTGCTAAAGCCTGCCCTGCTGCTGCCGCCGCTGCCGCTGCCGTTCCTCCTGACGAGCCTGTTTCTCAGGGGTGAGCGTGGCGTAGCAGTAGGGGCAGGCAATCCCTACTCGGTAGTGCGGCGAAGCTTTGTCATCCTGGTGGATGGGATGGCCGCAGGCCAGACACAAATCGTAGCTACCCGGCTCTAGCCCGTGCCTCACCGCCACCCGCTCATCAAAGACAAAACACTCCCCCTGCCAGAGGCTCTCGGCCACCGGCACGGCTTCTAAGTATTTCAGAATGCCGCCCTGGAGGTGATAGACCTGTTCAAACCCCTGGTTGAGCAGGTAAGCAGTCGCCTTTTCACAGCGAATGCCGCCTGTGCAAAACATGGCCACCTTTTTGTGCCGGTAAGGACTCAGGTGAGACTGCACATAGTCTGGGAACTGACGAAAGGCCTCCGTTTGAGGATTGACGGCCCCCTGAAAAGTGCCAATCTGCACTTCATAGTCGTTGCGCGTATCGAGCACCAACACCTCTGGATCGCAGATTATCTGGTTCCAGTCTTGGGGTGACACATAGGTGCCCACCTGCTCTGTAGGATCAGCCGCCACGCCCAAGGTGACAATCTCCTGCTTGAGCTTTACCTTCAGGCGCTCAAAGGGTGGCTGATCGGCAAAAGACAGCTTCATCTCCAGATCGGCTAGCCGCTGATCGGCTCGCAGCTCAGCCAGTACCCGCTCGATGCCGCTCCGCAGACCTGCTAGCGTACCGTTAATACCCTCCTGCGCCAGCAAGATCGTTCCTTTTACCCCAGCAGCCTCGCAAACTTGCAGCAGCGGCTGCCGCATCTCCTGATAATCCGGCAGTTTGGTAAATTTGTAGAAGGTTGCAACAGTCAGCACCATAGATCTGCAGCAATCTGCCCTCAGTCGATTCAGCCTTCCAGTATACCAACCCACCTACAGCCGGTACTGGGCGTAAACGGCTGCTGCCGCCCGATGTAGCAGCGAATGACGGTAGATTAATGCCTCTAAATTATCGGCATAGCCGCCGCCGATGACACAGGCTACCGGATACCCTGCCGCTACGCAGGTACTCAGCACCTGCAGCTCTCGCTGGTAGAGGCCCTCATCAGTCATTGCTAGCTTGCCGAGTCGGTCTTGCTGATGGGTATCGACGCCTGCATCGTAGAGCACCAGATCGGGCTGCACCTGCTCCAGCAGACCCGGCAGGTAATCATTCAGACATCGTAGATAGGCATCATCCTGCATCCCTTCGGGCAGGGGCACATCTAGATCGCTCTCCTGCTTGGTTCCAGGAAAGTTCACCTCACAATGCATGGAAAAGGTAAAAACGCTGGGGTCATTCTGAAAGATCCAGGCAGTGCCATCTCCCTGATGCACATCAAGATCGACGATGAGAACTTTTTGAACCAGCCCCTGCTGTTGCAGGAGACGCGCGGCGACTGCTAAGTCGTTAAAAATGCAAAACCCCGACCCATAGTGGGGAAAGGCGTGATGGGTACCTCCCGCTGTGTTGCAGGCTAGCCCCCGTTTCAACGCCAGCTTGGCAGTCAAAATTGTGCCGCCTACGGCAGTGCAGGTTCGCTGTACCAGCTGCGGGCTCCAGGGTAGGCCAATGCGGCGCTGCGCTTTGGGGTCGAGGGTACCTTGGCAGTAGGCATTGACGTATTCGGCCCGGTGCACCAGCTCAATCCACCCTTGGGGCGGCGGGCCGGGCTGGTAGACATGGTCGGTGGTGGTAATGCGATCGCACAACAGCCGCTCATACAGGCCGCTAAATTTAGCCATGGGAAAACGGTGTCCCGGGGGCAGCGGCGCAACGTAGGCGGGATGGTAAACAATGGGCAGCGAGCTCAAGGGGCTTTACATGAAAGAAGAGAGGGAGCGGCGCTGGCGAATATCCAGGGAGTGGGCCAGGCTGCCTTCAGGCCAGTCTAGCGCCACCGATTCTTGGGGAGAAACAACGGTAACCTCAGGCGAGGCGGGCGCACTCTGCTCCTGCGCCAAGGCGGGTGCAGGGGAGGATTGGCCCATCACCTGAGCGGAAATGGGAGCCAATTTTGGCCCTGCAGATCGGTTAGCAGTTAGCTCTAGAGATGGGGGCAACGGCGAGCGATTGGGCACCACAATCTGGTCACGTCCTGGAGAAAAAGGCGCTAGCCGTTTGGGTTCAGCAGGTTTTTTCGCAGCTTGAACTCTGGCGCGAGATAGCTTGCTGGGTCGCTTAACGGCAGCCGTTTTAAGGCCCCTAGGCAGCGTTTGAGTAGGCTCATTGGCTCGCTTCTTGCGGGGTCGAGCCGGAGCTGTGAACCGCCGCTGCATGAGAAAACAGCCCAGCGCACATAGGCCCACCACGGCCCCCAAAGACCAGGCAGGAAACCCTCCGTTTGTAACTTCGCTCGGCACTGCGGCTACGGCTTCTGCCCCAGCCGTTCCATCCATTTCGGCCGTTCCGTCTGCCCCAGCCGTCTCTACTTGCTCCGTCGCACGAGGCGTAACCGGAGCCACTGAAGACAGCCCAGAGCGAGATTGGCGATCTGAGGAGCGGCTCTGAGTAGCTGCCGGAGGAGCCGAGTCTAAGGCTGAAGGCGGCACTCCCGCAAACATCAGCCGACTGTAGGCCACAGCCGCCACGCAGATCAGCCCCAACCAAAGACTACCCAGCAAAAGAATGGGGCGATAGCGCAGCAGCTGCACCCAAAACTGAGTAGAGACTAGGGCCGGGTCGTCTGCAGCCGTAAACAAGCTCAGATTGTCCCCGGGTTTATAAGCAGGGCGGCTCATGGGGAAATCTCCTAATAAACGCGGGAGATCGGAAGATCGTTATCGGTATTGTAGGTGCTCTTGAAATCAGCCGCCAGTGTCTCTAGAGTCGGGAGTGATACCCACTCAAGGATGAGGGAAAAAGAACCTCGGGGTGCTAACGAATCACCAAGGCCGGAATATAGTCCTGGGGGTCTTGAGCCACCCAACCCAGATCCGAGTTGCGCCGTACCTCAAAGAATAAGAAGGAAGCCTCTGGTGTGTCTTCTGCAATCGTGCCTAGGGAAGTGCCCTGCCGCACTGTCTGCCCTACGGATACGGCTACCGAGGCGAGGTTGGCATAGCGGGTCTGCAGCCCCTGCTGATGGTTAATCACCACCAAATTGCCGTAGACCTGATCCTGCCCAGCAAAGGCTACAGTGCCATCTCCAGCTGCCATCACGGCAGTTCCGGGAATAGCGGCCAGGGTTACCCCTGTATTAAAAACGAGCCTTGCCTCAACCGGATCTGGCTGCCAGCCATAGGCCACTAAAATTCGCGCTTCCTGCGGCAGGGGATAGCCCCGCACTGGACTGCTGGTTGGACTAGGGGTGCCCTCTGCAGCTGCGATCGCAGATCCCCGTGTCAACCAAGTCAAGCCCGGTACAAAGATCCGCTCTGGCACCGCCGCCTGACAGCCATTAGATTCAAACAGCACATCAGCGCGGCTTTGGTACTGGTTGGCCACCTGCTCCCAAGTTTGGCCCCGAGGCACCGTTACCACAATGCCGTTAAAGGGCGGCACCAAAATCTCCTGCCCCTGGGGCAGACCGTTTTGCAAGCTGGGGTTGAGGCGCAGCAACGTGGGCGCTACCAGGTTGTACTGCTCGGCAATAGCTTCTAGAGTTTCTCCTGGCTGAATGCGGTGACGGGTAAATCGAGCCAGCGCTGAGGACGGGCAAATAGCGGTGCGATCTCGCCCACTTGCCCCAGCCTGAGCCACAATTTCATTAGCTTGACCAGCGTCCTGCAACTCATTAGCCAAAGCCAATCCGGGAGCCAGTTGGCAAACCGCCACTCCCAGGAAAGCCGCCATCCATAAAGATTTAATTGCCATAGGAACCGGACCCATCCAAAACCGCTATCGCTCACTTGCCAAGGCACTGAGGATAGAAACTACTGCTTCCATTCTGCTTGATCTTCAACGAACCGCGTGAAGGGACGTTATGAGGTACTAACTTTCCCAGAAGATTCGCTAAAGTAGAGGCAGCAGACCCTGTCTGTCGAAGCGGTTGCTGTCTAACTGAGAGGACATACGATGGGAGCGTTTCCCAAACAAGGCCTTCTGGTGGCTGCTGCACTGGCAGTCGGATGCGGAGCAGGTTGGGCAGGGCATTACTACCATTCTGGGACTACTTCATCCCCTGAAGACAGCAGCGAGGAGGCCCCCCAGACGGTCAACACCTCCCTGCGAAACATCATTGACCAGACAGCTCAAGCTGTTCCGGCTCCCTGGGCCATGGGTCAAAACAACCACAACTTTATTGCGAGTGCGGTTGAGCGGGTTGGCCCTGCCGTCGTTCGGATCGACGCCGAGCGCTCGGTTTCTCAAGCGATGCCCGATGCCTTTCAAAATCCTTTCTTCCGCCGCTTCTTTGGCGAAGAGATGCCCGATGAGTCTCTGCCCAATCGGGTCGAGCAGGGAACCGGGTCAGGCTTTATTCTCAGCCCCGACGGCCGGATTATGACCAATGCCCACGTAGTAGAAGGGGCCAGCACGGTCACAGTTACGCTCAAAGATGGGCGCACATTTGAGGGCAAGGTGGCCGGGGTCGATCCGGTCACTGATGTTGCCGTCATTCAAATCGAGTCTAGCGATCTGCCCTCCGTGACACTAGGCTCCACTGAAGATCTTGCACCTGGGCAGTGGGCCATTGCCATTGGTAACCCATTGGGCCTAGATAACACTGTCACGGCAGGCATTATTAGCGCGATTGACCGCTCTAGCAACCAGGTTGGCATTCCTGATAAGCGAGTGCAGTTTATTCAAACCGATGCCGCTATCAATCCCGGCAACTCAGGCGGACCCCTGCTCAACGATCGCGGTGAGGTGATCGGCATGAACACCGCCATTCGGGCCAACGCTCAAGGGCTAGGCTTTGCTATCCCGATTGAAACCGCCAAGCGGATTGCCGATCAGCTATTTACCACAGGGGAAGTGCAGCATCCTTTCCTAGGCATTCAGATGGTCAGCCTTACCCCCAACATGCGAAACAGCCTCAGTGAAGAACTGGGCATCAAGGTCACCCAGGATACGGGTGTGCTCATCGTACGGGTGATGGAGGAAAGTCCAGCAGCAGTCGCCGGTATGCAGCGCGGCGACATCATCCAGAGCATCAAGGGTAAGCCTGTGCAGTCTCCCGTTGAGGTTCAGGCTCAGGTCGAGAGAAGCCAGATTGGTGAGCCTTTAGAAGTTGTCGTTTTACGAGAAGGCAGAACTGAAACCCTAGAGGTAAGGCCAACTGCCCTGCCAAACAATCCCTAGGACCCTGCACAAAATAAATAGGGGTGAAGCTGGGCATCAAACCCCCAACTTCACCCCTGAATGACAAACCTGTTCGCCAGACTTTACTGAGCCTATTTTTGGCTGCAGTTTCAATGGTGATAGAAAAGCTCGCTTAAAGACTGTCTGAGTCTGAATCGCTGCTAAACAAGGAGCCCGACACCCGGTGCTCTAGCTCCATCCGCTGCTCCATTTGGCGCAGAAAATAGCCCGTCATCATGGCAGAAGCCAACAGCCCAGCCAGGTTTTCCCGGTCGGTGGTGACTTGAACGCTAAAGCCATCAGCGGGAAGTACGCCAATTAAACCCTGAACGTTCTGAGAGATAATTTGCTTGATTTCACCGCTGACGGATTGAGCTACACGAGTCAGCACCTCAGGGGGCTGATGCTGAAGGTACTTCAGGAGCTGATTCGTCTGGTCGCTATCCGTAGACATGCCAATGAAATCAGCATCTTCAGGGTTAAACACCATAGCACTCAGAAACCTATATCTACTACCTTAGACCCTGCAACGGAATTGATTCAGGCAGGGCTTTACCCTAAAACTGTATGCGCCTCCAGGCCGTAGTCTTTCAAACAGTATTTCCCGATGATAGCGTAACGAACTATGAATTGCCTTCAGGAGGCTGCCTCCATGTTCTCTGCTTCATCTTCTGCTTCACCAGGAGGAGCTTCTAGCGCAGGCGTTTTGGGGCGCAGTTTAGGCAGCTGATCAATCTCAAAATGCTGATAAAACTTTTCTGTCACCTGCACTAGAGACGATCGGCTATCTGCCTGACGTCGCTTGCGCACAAATCCTTGGCTCACCAATTCTTGAATGTGCTGGTATGCGCCTGAACCGCGCAAATCTACTAAATCAGTTTGACTAATTGGCCCTTTCAATGCGATCGCAGCCAGCGTTCGCAGAGCCCCCACCCCCAAATCTAATGGAATCAGGCTATCTACTAAATGCCGATAGCGCTCTTTGAGCTGCAGGCTATAGCCATCCTTGGTTTCGACAACTTCTAGAGCCCCTTGCCGGTGGGCGTAGTCGTCCATCAGTTCCATCAGCCCTTCCTCAACTGCCTCGCGATCGCAACCCGCGTACTCAGCGATCTTGCCAATCGGCAGCGGCTGACCCTTGAGGTAGAGAATAGCTTCGATTGTACTGGCCAGACCGAGCATAGGGGAGGTGGGTGGATGGGTAAGGAGTGGGAGGGTGAGGAGAGCGCGAGTAAGGGAAGGTGGGGGAGGATGGGGTGCGGTATAGATGAGTCTTGCAAAGTCTTGGTGTTACTAACCCTATCCCTCAAAACCACACGGCACAAAGTCTTAAGCAAGAAGAGTTCCCCGCGTCTCCCTGTTCCCCCTTCTCCGCGTCTTCCCTTCTGCCTTAGTCCAAATTTCGCCCTGTCAACTCTACAAAAATGTCTTCCAAGTTAGACTCGCGGGTCATTAGTCCGGTCTTGTCGGTCTGCTGGTCTAAGTAGATGTTGGCTTCTTCCAAGGTGGGGAAGAAGGTGTACTCCCAGCGATCGCCGCGCTGCTGCATCAGCAGGCCGTGACCGTGCTTTTGGCGCAGTTCGGCTAAGGTGCCAACTTCGATCAGCTGGCCTTGGTCCATAATACCGATGCGATCGCACAAGTACTCGACCTCTTCCATATAGTGGGTAGTCAGCAGCAGCGTCATGCCCTGCTGGCTCAGTCCCTGAATAATTTCCCACAGGCGGCGGCGGGTTTGCGGATCGAGGCCTACAGTTGGCTCGTCTAAAAAAAGAATACGGGGGTTGTGCAGCAGGGCACGGGCAATCTGTAGGCGGCGTTTCATCCCGCCTGAGAGGGTTTTGACCTTATCATCGCGGCGGTCAGCCAGATCTACATATTCCAGCCACTGGTCAATTTGTCGCTGTCGTCTGGGGTTGGGCAGGTGGTGCATACGCCCATGAAACTCCATGTTTTCCCACACGGTCATATCTCCATCGACACTGATCTGCTGCAGCACCACGCCAATCTGTCGCCGCACGTCTAGCGGCTGGCGATCAATGTCATAGCCCGCCACCACAATACAGCCCTCAGTCGCCCTTGCCAGGGTCGTCAGCATGCGAATAGTAGTAGATTTGCCTGCGCCATTAGGGCCGAGCAGGCCAAATACCTCCCCCGGTTCAATCGTCAACGACAAGTTGTTGACTACAGGCACGTTGTCATAGACCTTGTGAACGTTTTGCAGGGTAACGGCAGCGACCATAATCGAAAAGCAAGAAGAACAAGTTGAGCAAAAAATCTCTATGGATTTAAGGTATCACTCAGTAGAGACAGCAGATTCCTATGCGTAGCCGGATCCACCAGCAAATACTGTACCTTCACCAGGACGATGTACCCCACTACAAGAAGAAAGGTTCTGTGGTGCGCAACAGCTATTTTTGGGCGCTGCGATCTATTACTGAGCAGTCAGGCTTTGGTAAAGATTGGGAGTTTGCCGACGAAGTCTGGCCAGCGCTGCGTCGTATGTTAACGGCCTTCGCCGAGGCAGGCTACCTGTATCACCGGGAAACTATCCTTGAATTTGCCCCAGCAGACGAAATTCCCCCAGTGCTCAAGCCCGTAGCCACTTGGGTGGACTTTGACGATATTGAGAACAAAGGCTTCGAAGACGAGGATAGCGACGACTGAGGGCAGATATTGAAGGGACAGAGGCATAACAAGGTATTGATCCAAGCCTCTGTCCTCAATAAAACCTCAAACAAAAAATCGCAAATAAAAAGGGGTGAGTTTTCTCACCCCAGCCTAAATTCCTCTAACTGTGTAATAAGCGCTGCAAACTGCGACTAAATAAAGCAGTCGATGCAGTCATTCCAGTCAGTCTATGGGTGCTAACCGAGAAATTACATCAGACCGAGCTGAGCCAGAATACCCTTGCCAGTCAGCAGTTCGGTAGCCAGACCAATGGTAAAGCCCAGCATTGCCAAACGGCCATTCCAGTTTTCAGCGAATTGAGTGAAACCGAACTTTGCTTGTTGCTCTTGAGCCATGACTGTAAAACCTCTCTCGTTTCAGATGACAGGGGTTTCATCTACCCTTGTAAACAAATATTAAACAGTTTTCCTCAAACCTGCAACATTTCTTTAATCTTTTTGGCAGCCCAGCACATCCTTGCCAAGCCCTGATTTACAAAGCTTAGAGCCTAAAACCTAGTAAGCCAGGCGAGCTTGTGCGCAGTTTTAATTCTGCAAATCTTGACAAATGCATCTGTAAATGGTCGAGTTCTGGGCTCAGCTTTACCAAAAAAAGGAAACTAAAAAAATAGGTGCAGGAAGCCCTGCACCTACTGACCTTTTAGAAGACTACAAACCTTGAAAAACTACAAACCGTTGATTTAAGAGTTAGGAATTTTGCAGAGCCTGCCCTTCTGGCGAAACCAACTCTGCCTGTGCCCTCTCTTTGTCCAAACGGCGTTTGCGGGCATAGAGTTGAATAGTTGCCGCCATGAAAACGACCAAGCCAGCGACGAGCCAAGTCGTGGCGTCTGCCGGTAGGTTATTCTTAAACACTACCAGTAGGACCACAACTACCAGAAGTAAGGTCGGTGCCTCATTGAGGGCCCGCAGCTGTTGGCCTGACCACTTGCACTCGCCGCGAGCAAGCTGCTTCATAAGGCGCTTACAGTAGTGGTGATAGCCTATCAGCAGAGCCACCAAGCCCAACTTGGCATGCATCCAGCTCTGGTGCAGGTAGTCAGGCATCAACACCAGCAGGCCAATGGCCATTGCCACGGTGAGCAGCATACCGGGTGTAGTGATGATCGAGTAGAGCCGCTTTTCCATCAGCTCGTACTGATTTTTGAGGATGCTCCGGGCCGGTTCGGGTTCAGACTCGGCCTCGACATGATAGATAAACAGCCGCACCAGGTAAAACAGGCCAGCGAACCAAACGACTACACCAACAATGTGAAATGCTTTGAACCAGTAGTAAGCCATAGTGTTGCAGGATGAGCAGGTGACTAGATTGGTCCCGCTTTAATATTTCAGACCGTAAAGCTGTCGAAACCTATTGTGATGGAAGGCTTCCTCCTTGCAAAGGTGGCAGCGATGGTTCTTAACGTTTGAGGCTAAGGGATTGGACAGGGTGTGCGATGCTGAGGGATTGAACTGTTCTTGAGATGCTTTTGCACTTAACCCTATGCATGCTGACTGGCAGGAAGCCAAGCCCTACGAAGACATTCTCTATCACAAAGCTAACGGCGTTGCCAAAATCACCATTAACCGGCCCCACAAGCGCAATGCCTTTCGACCCAAGACCGTTGTAGAACTGTACGACGCTTTTTGGGATGCCCGTGAAGACACCTCCATTGGCGTGGTGCTGTTGACTGGGGCTGGACCTCACACCGACGGCAAATATGCTTTTTGTGCTGGCGGTGACCAGAGCGTGCGCGGCAAGGCGGGCTATGTGGATGACGCTGGTGTTCCCCGGCTGAATGTGCTGGATCTGCAGCGGCTGATCCGCTCGATGCCCAAAGTAGTCATTGCGCTGGTGGCTGGCTACGCCATCGGCGGCGGCCATGTCCTCCATATCCTATGTGATTTGACCATCGCTGCCGACAATGCCATCTTTGGACAGACTGGCCCTAAGGTAGGCAGCTTTGATGGCGGGTTTGGAGCAAGCTATTTAGCCCGTATTGTCGGCCAGAAGAAGGCGCGGGAGATTTGGTTTCTCTGCCGCCAGTACAGCGCCCAGGAAGCTCTAGACATGGGCCTAGTCAACTGCGTGGTGCCGGTGGATGAACTGGAGGCCGAGGGCATTCGCTGGGCTGAGGAAATTTTGCAGAAAAGCCCAATTGCTATTCGCTGTCTCAAAGCGGCTTTTAATGCTGACTGTGATGGGCAAGCGGGTCTACAGGAATTGGCGGGCAATGCCACGATGCTTTACTACATGACTGAGGAGGGGGCAGAAGGCAAGCAAGCCTTCTTAGAAAAGCGATCCCCCAACTTCAAACAGTATCCCTGGCTCCCCTGATCCTCATGGGGGAAAAAGACTCAATAAGCGTCCCTAGAATTTAGGGGCGCTTGTTGGTTTGGGATGAATTGAGCTGCCAAAGCAATTGATCCCCGATCTGTAAGCTAAGTTTACAGGCGGGCCTTTACAGGCTCAGGCTTTTCTACAAACACATCAGGCATGTGAACTTCAATGGGTTGGGGCAGCCTTTCTAAAACGTCTAGCGATGGCAGCGGCGTTCTAAAAACTGGCACTGCCATGGAGCAGGCCTGCCAACGGCCCTTTACGGGCGCACCCAGCAGCCCACACTGGCCGCCTCGTCTACCTTCTGGAGTGTAATGACGGCACAGGCTGCAGAATGAAGCTCTAGACCTAATGGGTTTCATAGAATCCAGGTTTCGAATGAGCGAATAGGTTTATTCTGACGGTTCGTTCTAATCTCTTTTAGAGTAAAAAAACTAATCAGAATGGGCCTCTATCGCGGGTTCTAGAATTTGGATTCAAATAATTGCCTTCACCTTTTCTTTATCTTCACTTCAGATATAGATACAGAAGTAAGAGGAACACTCCTAAAACATATCCAAAGATGGATTTAACACACGGGGATCAAAGTCATCTGATTTAAGATTTATTTTTTAAGACTTTTCTAACTGAGAATTCTCATTCATTAAACAGACAAAAATAGATAAGGCAAAGAAGGATCAGTGAAATTACGGGGATCAGGAAAGAAAAAAAGTTGTTGGAATCCCACTAGCAGGTTTTGCCATTTACAGAAGTTCTTAATTTACTGATCCCCGCTGCAGAATTTAGCTCTCAGGGGCTTCTGATGCCCGCTGCCAATTTTTGATATCCCAGGTGCTGGCATCCCAAGGCGTGGGCTCTAGCCCTGTTAGTGTGTTACTAACGGCATTTGCGATCGCACGGTGCACAATTGGAATCACTGCCACATCCATCGCCAGCAGTTCGTCCATCTGCTTAAATAGCGCTGCCCGTTTCTCGGGGTCTAGTTCTTTGCTGGCAGCTTCCCAGAGCTGGTCATACTCAGGGTTGCAGTAGCGGGCGTTGTTGGGCTCCTGCCATTTGTTGGCCTGGGAGGCAATTTTGCCGCAGGTCCACCAGCTCATGTAGGTGGTGGGGTCGGGGCTTTCGCTGCCCGTCGAGTAGACCTGCATATCAGCAAAAAAGTGGTTCAGACTGTTGGTCTGCTGGGGGTTGGCCGAGAAGAAATCATCTACTCGCACCCGCTCAATCTGCACCTTCATGCCCAACTCTTCCAAGCTCTTTTGAACCATTGCCTGGGTCTGCTGCCGCACCGGGTTGACCGCCGACTGAAACAGCACCTCCATTTCCACACCGCCCTTGTCGCGAATCCCGTTGTCGTTGGTATCGACCCAGCCCGCTGCATCTAGCAGTGATTTGGCTCTTTCCAGGTCGTACTCGTAGGGAATAGTGCTAGTCGCATATTGGGCAGGTTCCACCAGCAGTTGGGCCACAGGTCGCCCGGTGCCGCCATAGAGGGTTTGTGCGATTGCATCGCGGTCGACCGCCAGGTTAATCGCCTCTCGCACCCGAATATCGCTGAAATAGGGATGGGGTACCTCTGAGCTGGAGCGCTCTCCCTTTTCGGTTTTAGCGAAGGGGTGTGAAAAATTGAGCATGATTCGCTCTACGCTCGAGCCAAAGGTCGTGATCAGTCGGCCCTGAGCATCTTTCTCTAGGTCTTTAAGGGCGCTGGCCTCCACCTGAATATTGTTGGCCAAGTCAGCATTGCCCGTTCTCATCACGTCTCGTGCCGCCGCGTAAGGCGCAATGCCTCCCGTTAGCTCAATACTTCTAAATGCCGGGGCTCCCCCCCAGTAGGTGACGTTGGGGCTGTAGATCACCGTTCCTGGGGCAAAAGCTAGAACCGTGTAGGGGCCGGTGCCAATAGGCTGCACATTGACCTGAGCCTCGCGGGCTTTGGGCCCGTTAAATTCCTCAAAGACGTGGCGCGGCAAGATCAGCCCCGTCTGTCCGGTAAATGGAACTGACCAAGCCGCTGTCGGTTCCGTAAAAGTAATTTTGACCGTATTGGAATCAACTGCCTCGACCGATTCTACCCCCTCATAAAACTGAGCAGTTGCAGCCGCAACTTGAGGATTGCGAATAAACTCAAAGGTAAAAACGACATCGTCGGCAGTAAAAGGCTTGCCGTCTGTCCAGGTTACCTCTGGCCGTAGTTTCCAGGTAACGGATTTGCCATCGGCAGCAATTCCGCCATTTTCCTCAGTGGGAATTTCAGCTGCCAAGAAGGGCACCAGTTCACCCTTAGCGCTGTAGCTAGCCAGGGGTTCGTAGACAATCCGAGCGGCCTCAAAATCCTGGTAGCCTGTTGCTAGGTGCGGGTTCAGCGTTACGGCTGCTCGACCGTAGAGTAATTTCAGCACATCAGGGTCGCGCTCTGCCCGCTCCTCCCCAGATGAAACAGGCTCTGGTTGAGCAGTTGGGCTAGGTTGACTGCAGCCATTGAGTGCTCCCGCCCCCAGTAGAGCAGTCACCAGCAAAACAGTTGCACAAATCCCTGATTTCATTGGAGACCTATGGTTAAACAAGACGGGCTAAAAGAAGACCACCCAAAGGTGCTCTACCAGATTAGACAAAAAATAATGGGATCGGGTTGCCGCAGGACTGAGATTTTAGCAAGGTCAGCTACGGCAAACTCGCAAAACGCTCTCTCAAACGTCAGCTTGAACATCACAAGATTTCTGAGCTGTTAGAAAAATTATTCCTGCTCAGCGGCCTGCTCGCTATCTTTCAAAATCAGCGCTTATAGTCCCGGAATGTTTATTTGAGGAGAGCCCAGGAGTTTTTCTGCGACAAACAAGAAATTGATGACCGTTATTGCAAATACAGCAAAACAACTCTGCATCAGTCATTGCCAGCAAAGCAAAGCAATCTTTGTAGATGTTCACTCGCGGCGACTAATGCAGCTAAGACACAAATTTAGCCATGCAGACAATTGCAGATTCCCCAGCCATGTTTGAAGTTTCCAACAGCTGAGGAACGGGTCATCTTGGCTAAATCTGTGGGATTTTGCCCAATACCTAGGCCGAGGCTTCAGGAGCAGGATCTTCTACCGTTGAGGTAGGCTCTGCAGCTGCTTCAGGCGTTTCTGTTTCAGCTGCAGCTTCTTCTACGGGAGCTTCTTCTGCAGAGACTTCCTCGACAGGAGGTTCTTCTACTGGCTTAGCCTTGGTCGGCTTGGGGCCGCGCATGAGGGCAGGAGGCACAGAAGGTTTGCGATCGCGATCATCTCGCTCCCGTCCCCGGCCACCCTGGCCACTTGACCTCTCCCGGCCACCCTGGCTAACCGGCTTCTCCTGGCCACCCTCTTTTTTGTCTTTCACCTTAATGGGGCGGTCAATGACCTTCTTGGGGCGATCGCTTTGGTTCTCTGGACTATCAGCCATGACTCAACAGTTCTTAACACCTTGCCGATCCTACCGTGAAACGGCTAAGACTGCCCCAGGATGAAATCCGTTCCCGCCAGCGGCAGCTTAGCCATTGCCGAAGCCTCCAGCGTTAGAGCCACTAGGTCTTCTCGCTCCAGGTTATGGACACTGGACTTGCCGCAAGAACGGGCCAAGCTTTGGGCCTCCATCACCATCGACTGCAGGTAGTTAGCTACGTGAGTTGAGGCTTCCTCTATGGGCAACCGCGCCATCAGGTCTTCGTCTTGGGTAGTGATACCAACGGGGCAGCGGCCCGTGTGGCAGTGGTGGCAGTGGTAGGGCTCGGTGCCTAGAGCCTGGTAGTCTTCAATATAAACCGGCTTGTTGCAGCCCATTGCAATTAGAGCTGAGGTGCCAATGCTCACCGCATCCGCACCCAGAGCCAGAGCTTTGGCCACGTCGGGGCCAGAGCGAATGCCGCCCGAAATGACTAGCTGCACTTCTCCA
Source organism: Pseudanabaena sp. FACHB-2040 (assembly GCF_014696715.1). NCBI lineage: Bacteria > Bacillati > Cyanobacteriota > Cyanophyceae > Pseudanabaenales > Pseudanabaenaceae > Pseudanabaena > Pseudanabaena sp. FACHB-2040. Next base: position 34,548 of record NZ_JACJQO010000021.1, on the reverse strand, counting down.
TAGACGCCGATTTCTTTGAGGGCCTCAACCGCCTGCACTAAGGCGGGCAGGGTGGGAATGCCGGAGTGTTCCTGAAAGATGCTCTGAGTGGCAGCAGTACCGCCCTCCATGCCGTCTAGCACGATCACATCGGCCCCGGCTTTGACAGCCAGCTTCACATCATCTTTGACCCGAGTCGCGCCCATCTTGATGTAGATCGGGATCTCCCAGTCAGTAGCTTCCCGCAGTTCTTCGATTTTGATCCGCAGGTCGTCGGGGCCAATCCAGTCGGGGTGGCGCGAGGGCGATCGCTGATCCACACCCTCTGGCAGCGTCCGCATACCGGCGACCACTGCGTTGACCTTTTGCCCCATCAGCAGACCGCCGCCGCCCGGTTTGGCCCCTTGGCCGATGACGATCTCAATCGCATCAGCTTTTTTAAGATCCTTGGGGTTAAAGCCGTAGCGAGAGGGCAGACACTGATAGACCAGCTTGGCCGACGCATCTCGTTCAGCAGGCAGCATGCCACCGTCGCCGGTGGTGGTGGAGGTACCCAGCCAAGTAGCGGCCTGTCCGAGCGCCACCTTGGCATTTTTGGAGAGCGCCCCAAAGCTCATCCCAGCGACGGTGATCGGAATCTCCAGCTCCATCGGGCGCTTGGCAAAGCGGGTGCCCAAAACCGTGCGGGTGTCGCATTTCTCCCGATACCCTTCTAGGGGCAGCCGGGTCATGGAAGCTGTAAGAAACACCAAGTCATCTAAGCGCGGCACGTTGCGAAAAGCGCCGAAGCCTCGAATCATGTAGCGGCCCAGCTCGGCGCGTTCTTGAATAGCGGCAATCACTTGAGGATTAAACGTGCTGCTGGTATGAAGAATGGGGTCGTCCATAATCGTGGAGGGTGCGAGTTAGTAGGCGTCTTTGAACTTAGAGAAGTCTTGGGCTTTGAAGTGATAGAGCTGCTTGGCGCACACGATCTTTTTAAAGGCATAGTCCTGGGTAGCTAGGCCGTAGGGGCTGAGCTGCTGCTCCAGCAAAGCGTTGTCTTCGTCGGTCATGGGGGCTAGCTGAGCATCTGCGCCCAGGGAGGCAATTTCGCCGCCGACATAGATTGTGCCATCGTACAGAGAGTCGCCCAGACTGTGACCGGCATCGCCGCAGATGATAAAGGTGCCTGCCTGCATCATAAAGGCACTGCTGTGGCCGACGTTGCCCTGCACAATTAGGGTGCCGCCTTTGAGCGAAATGCCGGCCCGGGGTCCGGCACTGCCCAGGATGCAGACGGTGCCGCCGTGGGCTGAGGCAGCGGCACAGGCTGACGCATTGCCCTTGACCAGAATGCGCCCTGCCATCAAATTTTCGCCCACAGACCAGCCGCAGGGCCCATCTACCTCAATGTCTACTCCCTCAGACAAGCCGCCGCAGTAGTAGCCCACAGGGCCCCGAATGCGAACCTTTAAAGGCGCTTCGATCGCAACGGCCAGATTGTGGCGACCCTGGGGGTTCAACAGGTCTACAGTATCGGCCCCGGCAGCCGCCAGCTTTTTCAGCTGCTGGTTGATCTCGCGGGTGGTTAAACCGGTGCAGTCAAGTGTAGGGGGGGACAAAATTAGCGATTCGGTCATCCCATTAACTTCCTATGACAGAGAGTACAGCAGCCGTTTGGGCCGGAGTGGTGACTGGCCAAATGTTGATCTCCCCAGCATCGGGCTCTCGGATCAGCGCATTGGGGTCGAAGTTGCTGAGCTGCAGCAGGGAGCGGTACTCAGATGCGATCGCAACCTTATCTGCCGCCTCATAGATCACTGCTGGCTTGGCGGCAAACTTGTCTCGCACCAGCGCCACCTTATCCGGAGTTGCCACTAGGAAAGTATAGGTGCCGTCGATATCGTGCAGCAGAGCCTCCAGGCTTTCCTCCAGAGACTTGCCCTGCAGCAGCTGGTAGTGAATGTAGTTGACGATAGTCTCCGAGTCGTTGTGCGTTTCAAACACCATACCGGCCCGCTCTAGCTGAAACCGCAGGCGGTAGTAGTTAGAGATCTGGCCGTTGTGGACAATCGCCAGATCGAAGTTAGTGGTGAAGGGATGGCAGTGGTCAATATCCACCACCGATTCGGTTGCCATGCGGGTGTGGGCAATGCCGTGGGTACCTTGAAACGTCGTCAAACCGTATTTCTGGATCAGATTGTCTACAGCTCCGACTTCCTTATAGATCTCCAGGCCCTGCCCCAGGCTCATCACGTGCAGGCTAGGAAAGGCAGTTCGCAGGGCACGGCGAAACTCGTTGACTTGAAAGGGCAAATCCTGAGTCAAGTCTAAAATAAACCGGCGATCGTCAGCAGTAACATGGGTATCGAGTACTGGCACCGCTTGTTCGATCCAGTCTTGCACGGCCCCCCAATCTACCCCAGCTTCTCCCCGCAGCACCAGCTTGACCTGTCCTGCAGCAATGGGGCGAGTGTAGAGCGCAATTCCGCTAGAGTCAGGACCTCGGCTTTCTAAAGGTTGAATCAGCGCCGCAAGATCTGCCCCTAGATGTCCAACAAGAGACTCATCACGGTAAATAATTCCAGCAATGCCGCACAAAGCAACCCTCCTATCGCCTTCAAGCCTGATTCCTGAAAAAATTATCCCTACAGGGCACCCCAGGTATACCCTCAGACCTCGGTTAGGAGATCTAGGCAATCCTCAAATCATGCAGCCCCATAGGGATAAAACTCGTTATAACAAGTTGAGCCACTGAAGGTTTGTGTCTTTTGTAACCCTTCTCAGGGAACTGCCAACTTTTAGGGTCAACAGTTTTGGGGTGACTAGCGGCTGCAGATGCGATCGCGCGTCGTCAGCACATAGCGTCCCAGAATGGGCGAACGAGGATTGGCATTAACCGCAGCGGTAATTGCGTCCGACCAGAGCCCTTGAGTGTTGAAGTAGTCTACAACCGCAACGTTAATTTCTGCTGGAGTTCTGCCCTCCTGATTGAGGCGCGTTACCAGAGCATTCAACGCCGTATCGACGTCAGCCCGCTGCTCTGCCGTCATGATCTGAAACGGAGCCGTTCCCAAAACCCCACCTCCCTGGCTATACAGCGTCCAGCTATAGGCATGGCCCGGCGTCAGAGGCGTGCTGTGGTAGGCGATCTGAGGGACTGGCAGTTCTGGCTGCCCCGACCAGACGACCCGGCCTTCCGTCACATTGGTCAACTCAATGCGGCCAATCGTAGCGCCCTGCCAAACAAAAACGGGGCGGGTTGAGAAAATGGCTTCACCCGCAACTGTTTCTTGGGGGCCAACCAGACAGACCCCCTGCTCCCCTCGCACCCCCATCGGCAAGCTCTGAGGCGGAACCGGCAGGTTTGGAGTCTGAGCCCTGGTTTGGGCAGGCAAGCCTAGCAAACAGGCGACCGCTAACCCCGACAGCAGAGGCAATACTCTGTAGACCCTGTGACTGCAGAAAAAAGGCAGAACCATAGACACCTCACAGAAAACTTGAAGGACCAATCTTATTCTCTTTGCTCCCTGGGGAATTTCCCGCCAAAAGATGCATTTCTAGAGAAGTTTTCGCGAACAGGCAGAAATTTGGATCAGGCAGGGTTCCCAAAACCTTCGCAAGAGCCCGCCTGACTCAGTTGACCTTGGGCCAATTCTGCAAGTTCCAGAGAGCGCGCGAAAGAGACACGTCTCTTCGCGCTAAAACTCAATACTGTCGGGTGTCCTAGGGAAGGGAATGACATCTCGGATGTTGGCCATGCCGGTCATAAACTGCACTAGGCGCTCAAAACCGAGACCAAAGCCTGCGTGAGGCACGGTGCCGAAGCGACGCAGATCGAGATACCACCAGTAATCTTCTACAGGCAAACCAGCCTCCTGAATGCGGCGCTCTAGCACGTCGAGGCGCTCTTCCCGCTGAGATCCGCCGATGATTTCACCCACTTTGGGGGCCAGCACGTCCATAGCCCGCACGGTCTTACCATCGTCGCTCAAGCGCATATAGAAAGCCTTGATCCCAGTGGGGTAATCGGTCACGATCACCGGCTTTTTGAACAATTCCTCGGCGAGGTAACGCTCGTGCTCTGACTGCAGATCGATCCCCCACTCCACCGGGAACTCGAACTGGCGGTCGGCTTTTTCTAACAATCTCACAGCCTCAGTGTAGGTGACGCGCTCAAAAGTGTTGTGGATGATGTTGTCGGCAGTGGCCAGTACTGAGTCGTCAATGCGCTGGTTGAAAAATTCCATGTCTTCTGGGCACTGCTCCAACACTTGCCGAAACACGTATTTCAGGAAGTCTTCGGCCAGATCCATGTTGCCTTCTAGGGCACAGAAGGCCATTTCTGGCTCTACCATCCAAAACTCCGCTAGGTGGCGGGAGGTATTGGAATTTTCGGCCCGGAAGGTGGGGCCAAAGGTGTAGACGTTGGTAAAGGCCATGGCCATAATTTCGGCCTCTAGCTGGCCGCTCACGGTTAAGTAAGCGGGCTTGCCAAAAAAGTCTTGGCTATAGTCCACCTGGTTTTGGTCAGTGGTGGGCACCTGCTTGAGGTTCAAGCCCGTCACCGAAAACATTTCTCCGGCCCCCTCTGCGTCGCTGCCAGTGATGATGGGAGTGTGAACCCAGAGAAAGCCGCGCTCCCGGAAAAACTGGTGAATTGCCTGGGCGCAAGCGTTGCGAACTCGGAAGACTGCGCCCAGGGTGTTGGTGCGCGATCGCAAATGGCCCAATGTCCGTAGATACTCAAACGTGTGCCGCTTCTTTTGCAGCGGGTAGGTTTCGGGATCGGCCTCACCAAACACAGTCACTTCAGCGGCCTGCAGCTCAATTCGCTGACCTTTTCCCGGCGACTCCACCAGCTTGCCTGCAATCTCCACTGAGGCTCCGGTGCTGATCCGTTTCATCGTCTCTGCGTAGCCAGGCACGCTTTCACCCATGACCACCTGCAGCCCATTCATCGATGAACCGTCATTGACGTCGACGAAGGTAAACCCCTTAGACTCTCGCTTCGTACGCACCCATCCTCGAATCAACACAGATTCGTCAGGCTGTCCGGTTTGCAAAATCTCTCGAATACGTTGAGTCATGATTCTTGTCAGGTGGCTTTCCAGTAAACAACCGCATGTTAAAGCTGAATATCTATGGTAGAACTTCCCGCCAACAGCGTCTCTAGCCCCCGGCACAGCCCCGCAGCAGCCAGCCCACCACCAGCCCCAGCCCGCCAAACCTAATAGCCTGCCAAAAAGGCTCCTTGAGCTGCTGCCACGAAAAGACCTGACTGGTTAACGCCATCTCCAGATCTTCTGCCTGCTGCTGTAGTGCTTTAATCTCGTCTGCAGCTAGAGCCAGCTGATCCGACTCGGCCAGGCGGTCTTGAACCTGCTGCAGCTGGACCAAGTTGCGAATTGCAGAGCGCAAATGCCGCAAACGCTCCTCTAGACGGTTTAGAGCCTGGTTGAGGTCTATGATACGCGGATTGGGATCAGGGGCAGGTCCACCCCCTACCGATCCCCCTTGGGAAGGCCGATGAATCCACCGGCGAACTCGCTTCATCATGCAGAATAGAAACAACTACCCAGCATATCTCTCAGCCTAAGCCAAGCCCAAATCTGTAGCCCACCTAAACCCAAATTCAACCCCATGACAGACAAGCCAACCTCAATGCCGCCTGCCCCAGCCAGCACTTCTACACTCTCTCAAAAAACTGCCGATCTCAGCGATCTAGAGCTGGCCCAAGCCTTGGCCGAACGACTTGCCATCAAGCCCCAAGACTGGCATCGGCTCAACCGTAACCGCAAGGTGCGGGCAGGGGAACAGATTGCCTCAGCCCTCGTCTACCTGCTCAAGGATCAGCCAGAAGAAGCCCTCGTTCGCCTGCAGCAAGCCACTGGATGGTTAGACCGTTCGCTACAAGCGCCACCTTGCCCCAGCCACGGACACCGCAAAGACCCCTAGCTTACCCGTTAGCTAATCAGGGGCAATCGGCTCCGTCGTCTCACCTTTTTACAAAGGTGAAGCTCTTGACCATTTCGGGCCCACTGCACCTCGTCAAACACCTGGTAGAGAATGTACAGCCCTCGGCCACACTCTCCTGCATGATAGGTGCAGCCATGCAGGGTTTCTTCGCACTGGTAAGGATGTTTGAAGCCGCTGCCTTGATCAGCAATAATCCACCAGTGATAATCGCCAAAGACAGAGAACTGCACAGAGACTTTTTTGGCTGGATCAAGATTATTGCCGTGCTTTGCGGCGTTAACCAGGGCTTCTTGCAGACCCAAGCGCACTTCTGCCTGCCAAGTCGTAGGCACCTCTACCAGCAGCAAATCAAGGACAGGCCGCAGGTATAGGGTCGAGACGAAGCTCAGCGTTCCCCATTTATGGTTGGCAGGCGGTGGAGAGATGACAACCACTCAAGAAGCCTCCAGAACTAAATTCATATAGGATGAGGAGTCAATCAAGTCTGACAGCTGCTGCAGAGATGACTCGCAATTGCCAGTTATGTGTCCTCAGGACTTTACTATGCTCAAAATCTTGCCGATGCCCCATTAATCAGCACAATCGTTAAACACTTGCGATCGCCCAAACTTTGGGAAAGCACAATGCCCAGTAGACAACTGGCATAAATACTTGCGTGTCAACCCCTGCAGAGAATGCTTTGCGGTGAACGCGCATGCTTTAAATATAGCAAACCTTAAACTTATAAAGTCAACACCTAGAGCCTACAAAAGGCATTGAAGGCACTTCTTTTTAGCCTCAGAAAATTCAGTCTCGCAACTTTTGAATAGGCCAAAATCAACAAAATGGCGCTTTTTCAAAACTATCAATGGATTATCAACGAGCTACTCTGCCTACTTCTGAGACGGAAAGCTCAAGCCTTTGAGCTGGGCGATAGGAAATTTTAATCAATCGCAAAACTTGTTTGCAGATTGCCACCTTCCGTGTTTCTACCAACAACAGAAGACTTGTAAACAGGTAGATTCTTTCAACTGCTTATGTCGTCAGACAAGCTGAAGTAGGCCTAAAAAGCGGTGCCCACAATAATCCCAGACCCTTAGCAGCAAAGACACTCTCGAACCGATACTAGTTGTCCTCAAGGCAGGCTACTAATCAAGGCTCAACTAGCGGTTAAGGCACCCATTGTGTTAGGCATTCAGATGATGGGTAGCTGCCTCCGCCACAATGGGGGATCCATCCTGGGTCAGGGCTTGTAGAGCAGCGCGGGCTTCGGGCTGAGAAAAATGACTGAGGGCATGCACTAGGCGATGACGCACTTGCCAATCAGCACTCTCAGTGTGGGCCAACAGCAGCGGTAGCGCCCGATCATCCTGCAACTCTCCCAGAGCTCCAATAGCTGCTGTTGAAATTAGTTCGTTGCCAGCGTCAAGGGCAGTCTGCAGCAGGTCAAAAGCGCGGGGATCGCCCAGTTCTCCAAGGGCAGCGACAATGCTGAACTGCACCAGCCATTCAGAGGTTTGGTGGTAAAGCGTTTCTAGATCTTCATAAGCTTCGGTCAGCCGCAGGGCTCCAATGGTGTCTGCAGCGGCGGCCTGCACATCCGGATCAGGATCGGTTTTTAGCAGGGTGCGCAGCATGGAGGCGACTTGAGCCGGTTCATTCTGCCCTAAGGTAGCAATCTGACTGACGGCAGCATAGCGAACTCGAGCATTACTATCAACGGCGGCTGACTGCACCATTTCAAAGGCAGTTTCAGGGTCTAGCTCCCGCAGCTGATTCACGGCCCGCAGGCGATCGCCGTAGTCTTCTGACTGTAGAAGTGCCCTAACGCTTTCCGGTGTGTGGGTCATTTCGTAATCTTCAACACAAATCAGCTAATACCACTATCGGCCATTTTGGGGATCAGCGATAGTCTTTAATTTCTGGGAAACTTCTGGGATTAGCTGTCGTGCCCAACACCCCCTGGATGCTAGGCGGCTGTTGATCCAAGCCTCAGGAGTAGTGGCTGGCCATCTCTCGGACGATGTCCCCTCGGGTCAGGATGCCCACTAGATTGCCCGCCGCGATTACCACGGGCAGTCGCCGGATTTGCCGGTCGTGCATTAGTTGAGCCGCTTCTCGCAGCGGCTGGTCGGGCGCAATGGTGACAATTTTTTCAGCCGTCATAACCTCCTGAACCGTTTGCCCCAGCGCTTTGTGCAGTTCCTGGTTATATTTGGCCGGATTTTTCAGGTAGATTACGCTGTCTAGCAGCGTGATGTAAGGAGGAGGCTCCACACCTGTTTCTTGCCACATCAGGTCAGTTTCGGAGAGAACGCCTACTAGCTTTCCCGCCTCATCCACCACGGGTAGGCCGCTAAAGCGCTTTTCCGCCAGGATCTGAATGGCGTCTTTTAGCGGGGTTTCGGGTTTGACCGTGATGGGGTCGGAGGTCATCACGTCTGCGACAGTTTTGGCCATAGCTCTTTCCGGAAAACAGATTGGGAAGCTAGCAACGCCGCCTCCTGCCTACATTCTAGGCAAGTTTCTCAAAAACCCCAGAATCCCGGTCACAGGTCGTTACAGAAACGCTCTAGGATGTCGGTGCAGGCTGCGATCGCACCCAAATGAGCAATCTCAAACCCGTGGGTATTTTGCGTCGGAAAGCTCAAACAGGCAGCCCGAGACACATGGCCAAACTTCATAGCAATCGAGCCATCGCTGCCAAAGCCGCTGATAGTGGCTAGCTGCAAAGGCTGCTGTAAGGCTTCAGCCGCCTGACGAATCTGCCAGTTTAGCCCCTCATCGTACACGCCGTAGCCATCTTGGGACAGCAGCACCGGCACCGGCCCTGCCTGCACCGGATACTCCTCCGACAGGGGACAGATTTCCAGGGCTACCAGCGCCTCTAGCGCTTGACGCTGAGAAAAATAGAGCGCCCCAATCGCCCCGACCTCCTCTTTAGCTGAAGCTACCAGGTACACCGTCACGGGCGGCTGCTTGAGCCGCTCAGCCAGCGCCAGCAAAATCGCAACCGAGGCTTTGTTATCGAGGGTGTAGCTGGCAATGAAGTCGCCCATGCGAAAGGGGCGCTTGCGGTGCTTGCCCACCACCATGCGAGTACCGGGCCGCACCCCAGCCTGCTCCAGTTCACTGGGGGTACGGCAGGTCTCGATCCAGGCGCTTTCCCACGTGACGGCCTTACCCTCCTGCTGCTGCTTTTGGGGAGATTCATGGGAGACATGGCGCGAGCCAAAGCAAAGAACACCGCTGACAGTCTGCTGATCCCCCAACAAATCCACTACCCCTTCTCCATAGACCCAGGGAAAGGCCCCGCCCAACTTGCGCACCGAAATTCGGCCATCGGGCAGCACGGCTTTGACGATAGCCCCGATCTCATCTTTGTGAGCAGTAATGGCAATGGCCCGCCGCTCATCCTTCCCAGGAATCTTGGCAATCAGATTATCCGCATCATCCCGCCAGTGCTCCACTCCCAGCGCCGCAAACGCTTCCAGCAAAAACTCATTAATCTCACATTCCGCGCCGCTAGGAGAGTGGCACAGCACCAGCGACTCAATCTGGCTAAAAAGATTATCCAAGGCAACTGGCATGACAACCCCCGTCTACCCACATTGAGTAAGCCACTGAACAACTGGATCACTGATCTGGCCATCCGGCCCACAGGCAGCCCCTTTCGGGGAGTTTAGGGGAGCCCGGGCCCCCAAAAAGCGGGGTCTGGGGAAAGGCCCCGGGCTAGGTCTTAAAGCGCAGACCCCAACATCGCCTTACTCCATATCAGCTACCCACACCCAGAACTTCCTGCAAACGGCTGCGAAACTCACCTTTCGGATGGCCCCCCTTAACCTCTCCAACAATGGCAAACTCTCCCTCGGGATCATCGCAAATCAGGTAGGTCGGCCAACCCATCTCAGCCTTGTCAGGATACTGAGCCAAAAGAATCTTGCGGTACTTACGGTAGGTAACCGTGTCCTGCATTTTCACATCGACAAACTCCAGGCCCAGTTCCTCAGACACCTTCTGGTCGTAAAACGACATTTTGTGACAGATGCCGCAGTCCTCAGACGAGAACTTAATCACTGCTCGACTCATAAAAACTCCTCCTATGCAGATAGCCGCTTATTGACTATTTTCCTATTTCTTTACCCACCCAGCCGCTACCCTTAGGCAAAAATCGCTGCCGCAGCACCGGAAAGACCGGGCAGGGCTGAGCCTCCTGTACCTTCTCAGGCTTGCTCCAGGTAAATGGGGCCTGCCGCGCCGCCGACATCCAGAGCAGACGTTTGGCGCGGGTCATCGCCACATAGAGGAGGCGGTACTCTTCAGCAGTTTTGAGGTGTTTGGCCTGATCCCAGGCAGACAAAACATCGGGAAGCGTAGCGGCTCCCCTCTCGCCGTGGGCATAGGCCCGAATTTGAGCGCGGGCCACATCAGCCAGGGTAAAGTCGCCCAAAAATTCTCCCTGGGGCGGCACCCAAAGCTCACCGGGGATCGTTCTTTCATGGAGAAACGGCAGAAACACCACATCCCAGTCCAGACCCTTCGCCTTGTGCATTGTGATCAGAGTGAGCTGGCCCGGACGCGAATACTGCGACTCGGTTTCCTCGGTATCAACCCCCTCAAACCGCTCAGAACCCACAATCTCCTGCAAGGCTTCCAGCATGGCAGCCAGCGTGTTGTGCTCTCGAGTCTGCTGACTGAGACGAGCAGCCAGCTTATCGGCAGTCGCTAGCTCACTCTGGCTATAGCCTAGGGTCAGCCCAATGAAAGGAATTAGGTGGTAGGGGGGAAGCTCTAGTCGCGATCGCAACAGCCCCGCACATAGCCGCCGCGCCTGCCGGGCCGCATCAGTGTCGGGCGGCGTATCTAAAGGGCCAGGGTAGAGAAATTGCTCGGGCGCATTCGCCAGCGCATTGAGATCCTGGGTAGGAATGCGGCGACGATCCACCAGCACCCGCAGCGCTCCCTTCAGGGCATCTGGCGAGTGGGGCCGCTCAATAAACCGCATCAGGGCCAGCATTTCCTCAGGCACCTGAGTCTGGCGATCGCGCTCGCCCACGTCATACAGCCGCACCCCCGCCTGGGCCAGATCTACCCCCAGGGCCGCAGGATTGCGCAGCAAGTTGCCGATAAACAGCCCCTGCCGCCCCTCTCGCACCAGCACCGCAAAGCTGTAGTCGGGCTGCTGCTGATGGAGATCCACCACCCGCTGGGCCAGTCGCCGCACCGAATCGGTAATGTCATCGGGCACCTGCAGTTCCAGCCCCAGCCCTTCCGGCAGCGGGTTAGCATCCGCCTGAGGATCATCCCAAGTGACCGGCAAAATCGCCTGATCTCGAAAGGGCGTTTCGCCCCCAGCCAGCCGGGATTGATTGACCCACTTCAGTAGCGCATTGGCCGCATCCATAATGATCTGACTACTGCGCCCAGCCTGATCCATCGTGATCAACCGGCCCTGACGCTGACAATCATCACAAAATCGATTGAAGAAAACTGGGTCTGCCGGGGTAAACGTCGAGTTGATCGCTTGATTGGGATCCCCGACTCTAACCAGGTTGGGCGGCGCGTCCGGATGCTGGGGATCCGCCGCTAGGAGCGTCAGCAGCTCTGTCTGCAGCGGCGATGAATCCTGGGCCTCGTCCTCAAAGACCGCAAACATGCGCCCCTGCCAAAAGCGCCGAGTTTCATCATCCTGCAGCGTTCGCAGAGCAGCCAAAATCATATCGTCGTAGTCGATAAAGCCTCGCTGCTGCAGGAGATCCTGGTAGCGCTCATACAGACCAGCAGCCATCGAAAGTACGCTGTAGTCTTCCACACCCTCCGGCAGAGCCTGCGTCAGGTTCAACGAAATCTGGCCCATTTCTGCGGCAGAAACGCCCGAGCTTTTAGCTTCTCGAATGGCAGTCAGCGCCAGCGCTGGTAAAATCTCTGTCCGCAAAACCGACTGCCGTCTTAGCCGCTCAGTTTCTTCGCCATCAAAGCGCCGGCCCTCAATCAGCTTCTGGTAGAAGTTGGGGTTAGCAACAATCCACTGCTCCACACAGGCCCGAATCAGCCGGTTGCTCTGCCCCGGTGAAACCAGGGTGAGCGATTCCAAACTCAGGTTGGAGAGTTCGGGGTTGCGGGTAGCAATGGTTAAGGCCAGACCGTGCAGGGTATAAACCACAAAGCTGTTTGGGGGCAACGCTAGCTGGCGCAAATGGTGCCGAACTCTGGCCTTGAGGTTAGCGGCTGCCGAGCGGGTAAAGGTGACCAACACTAGCTGGCGATTGACGTGGAGCTGGTGACGTGCGATCGCAATCGCCGCCGCCGCTGCCATTCCAGTAGACTTGCCCGATCCTGGCACCGCCGACACTGCCAGCGGCCCACCCGACCAGTCTGCCAGCGCCTGCTGCCCCGGTCTGAGGCTGCTGCGAATTTGCTGGAGAAGGGCTGCTCTATCTAACTGGCTAACCGCTGTCATACTGAATCCGCTGCCGATTCTCTCCAGCATAGCGATTCAGCCTGGTTCAGAAATAAATTTTGAGGTAGCTAAATCCTGGGGTCTTCCTGGGGCCTTTAAATCGCCAGCATCGTCATCTGCCAAACCCGATAACCCTGAGGGTTTAAATGCAGGCCGTCGGTCGTCAGATCCTGGCTCAAGTTGCCTTGAGTATCCGTAAACTGGGGCTGCAAGTCCAAAAATTCTCCGTCCTGATGCCGCACAGCATAGCCAATCAGCTGGTTTAACAGCCGCACTCGGGCCGAGGAGATATTTGCTAGCCGGGTTGGCAAGATCGAGTGCACCACAATGCGGGCCTCGGGGTGCTGCTGCCGCAAGCGCTGGGTGATCAGCCGCAAGTTATTCACGACCTCTGCATTCGAGGCTCCATTCTTCAAATCGTTAACCCCAGCCATCACATAAATAGTGTCGGGGCGGGTCGAGGCAAAGGCCGGAAGCCGCTGCAAAATCTGAGCAGTCGTCTCTCCAGAAATACTTTGATTGAGCCAGAAGCGATCGCGCGGCAGCGCCTCCGAAGGTAGCCACAGGCTAAGCGAATCCCCCACCACAACGGTAAGCCGGTTACCGCCTTGCCCTGCCGTCACGGCCCGCGCCTCTTGGGCCAGGAGATCCTGCCACTGCTGGTGGGTTGGCTGACTCGTTGCCGCCTCCCACTGCTCCCGGAAGGCCCCAGGTGAAATACGAGTAAATAGCTGTCCAGACCGTAGAGCAGCTCGCCGCTGAGAATAAAGCTGAGTCCCATTCTGGGGCCGAGGCATCCACAGATGGGTTTCGCTGATGGCAACCGCCGGATGAACTGACGTCGGGCGGCTAAATCGGGGCAGCATGGGAATCAAAGGCTGGGGCCGAGCAGCCGTACGGGCCGGAGCCGTTTGGGTGATATCGGCAGTTGCCGCTGTTTCCGCCATCGCCTGCGCAGAAACGAAACCGACGCCAGAGGATGCCGCTACACATCCCCCCTTTCCAACCGGCCCCGCTTCACAGGGAGCTGGCCGAGCAAAAGGAGCCGGGGGTGCTGTCATGGGAGCCGAAGAGGCTGCCACGCTGGCAGGGCGGGGCGGGGCAATGGTAGGCCGCATAGCCACCGCTTCTACAGGTTCACGGTGAATCATGGGTTTCTGCCCAGGATCGCTCATGCAGTCCGCCAGTATCTGAGCTGCCATCAAGCACACATCGGCCATATTTTCTCCTTCCCAAGGAAGACCCATTACCTTCTCTTGACAGCGATCTCCGGCTCAGTCAGGACAGAATTTTATCTGTCTTGAAAACTTGACTCTGACCTAACCACCCGATAGCAAAAGGGTTTCTTGACAGAGCAGGAATTTCTCAGGCATGATGGTTAACTGGCTGTTTATTTTGCTCGGATCAGGTTTCTAAGAGCCGTGCTTGCTCTGGCGAGAGCAGTGATCGGCTACCTGTACGGCATCCATGAGGTGAGAGATGACATACGCAATTATTGAAACCGGCGGCAAGCAAATCCTAGTAGAGCCAGGTCGTTTCTACGACGTTGATCGTCTGGCGATCGGCGAAGATGAGCAGATCACGCTTGATCGAGTTCTGTTTATCAACAACGACGGTGAAGCCCACGTCGGTCAACCCGTTGTTGAGGGCGCAACCATCACTGCAACCGTGATGCGTCATCTACGGGGACGCAAGATCATCGTTTACAAGATGAAGCCCAAAAAGAAAACCCGCAAGAAGCGGGGGCACCGCCAGGAACTAACCCGACTGATGGTAGATGCAATCAACTTGAATGGCACAGCCATTGCTGAAGCAGCTGATGCATCCGCTTCTAGTCAGGCAACAGTAGATACGGCTTCAACTACTACAGGTGCTGCTGAAGAGGAATAAAGTAGGCAACCAGTATCAAGCATTCATATCTTGGATAGTCACAGGGAGGCGATATGGCTCATAAGAAAGGAACAGGCAGCACACGGAACGGTCGCGACTCAAATGCTAAGCGTTTGGGCGTGAAGAAGTACGGTGGCGAAGCTGTAAAGGCAGGCAATATTCTGGTTCGTCAGCGGGGCACTAAACTGCACCCTGGTAACAACGTCGGTCGAGGCAGCGACGATACCCTTTTTGCCCTGGTTGACGGCATTGTTACCTTTGAGCGTAAAGGTAAGAACGGCAAGAAGGTCAGTGTTTACGGTGCAGCTGCAGCTGAAACTGCAAATGAAACGGCAACTGCAACCGCAACGGCCTAATCTAGCTGAAGTCAATTTAAGTTAAATCCAAACAAAGCCGGTTGCCCCTTGAGGTAGTCGGCTTTGTTTTTGAATATGCATGTGACTTGCAGTCAGCGCTATGACTATTGGCGATCTGAATTTAGGCTCAGGACTTGTAATTCAGAATTGAAGTAGCAAATTGGAGTTTATGAAAAGATAAAGCGTGTTTAAGATTTTGATGTTGATTCACAGTTTTAATAAAAGCGAACGGGAGTTTAGCAGCTTCTGAAATCGGTAGCAATACCTAAAAAAGAAATTTAGAGTTCTGGTGCCTTTTATAGACAGTATCTAAGGGTTTGCTGAGTTTGCAACACACTAAGCCATTCGAATTGATTGAATGGACTTGCAAACATAAAGCTCACTGCGCCCGGTTATAGAGCGAGCATGCAAAAGGCTTAACACATTTGGGAAGCCTAAGCTCTTTTATACCTGAGCGTAATAGTTTTGCTGTCTTTTCCCGAAGCTCAATATGACAACCCTTATCAATCAACTAACTAGCGCAATTTCTCTTGAAGAGGGCACTGCCACCAATATTGCACCGAGTCTAGACCTGGCTGATGGAATTGGCGATCTCACAGGTGCCACAGTCAAAATTGCTTCTGCCTCAGGTTCTGCCCAAGGTAATCTCAGTATAAAAGAGCAAGGCAGCCAAACTCAGGGCAACGTTCCTGGAACCTTGATTCAGTGGAGCTACGACGATAGCCAAAAAGTCTTAACGCTTACCGGTAATGCTTCTGAAGCAGATTACGAAGCAGCTCTGCGGCAAGTTGTTTACATCAACACCAGCGGAACCGGCTCAAAATCAGTTGAAATCTCGATCAGCAAAGCAGGCTTAGACCCTTTAAGCGGAGCCTATTACGAATATGTTGTTGGGAGCGGACTTACCTGGGCAGATGCTCGTAATGCCGCTGCTGCGCGCAACTTCGTGGGGACCAGTGGATATCTAGCAACGATTACCTCTCAAAATGAACAGAACTTTGTCCAGGGGCTGATTCAAGGTAACGCCTGGATTGGGGCCAGTGATGTTGACGCAGAAGGACAGTGGCGATGGGTTACCGGCCCTGAATCTGGCACTCTGTTTTGGCAGGGTAATCAAAGTGGCAGCGTAACTGCGTCAGGCTTTTCCAACTGGTTTATCACTGAGCCTAACAACGCAGCGCCTGATCCGGGCGACGATTTCGCTTTGATGGCTGGGCCAGGAATTCCAATTTTGCTGGGCCAATGGTATGACGAGCCCAACAGTGGCGGCGGTGGCCCCTATGCTCAGGCTGGCTACCTCGTTGATTACGGGGCAGGATTCATTAGTACCGGGACACTGACACTGACCATCGCCCCTGATACGCCCCCTGTAACGCCTCCTGACCTCCCCCCTGTGACGCCTCCCGCCACGCTTTTGCCAGTCATCAGGGATGAGATTTTTAACTTTGAACAGTTTGCTAAATTTGGCGGCTTTACTAATCTTGCAATTCCACCCTTTCCATCGGCAACAGGGGGCCTACTAAATACCCAATTCTTCAATGAAGAGCGTTACCTGCTGACTCACCTGGACGTAGCTATCGCTGTGCAAAACGGTCAATTCACCAATGGCTTTGACCATTTCACTCAGTTTGGACGCCAGGAAGGGCGCGACTTTCTGAGTGTTTCTGCTCAAGGTAGCTTGGAAGTTTCGCTCTTTTTTGATGAAGTTCGCTACCTACGCAACAACCAAGACATCGCCAGTGCTGTGCAAACCGGCCAGTTTGCAAATGGGTTTGATCACTTTAGGCAGGTTGGTTGGTTGGAGGGACGAGACTTTACTAGCGTTTTCAACGAGCGCTTTTATCTAGAAACCAACCAGGATGTCGCTTTGGCTGTTGCCAGCAGTGCCTTCAAGAGCGGCTTTCAACACTTTGCCATGCATGGTCATCGGGAGCTACGCAACCCCAGCCAGCTATTCAATCAGCAGGACTACTTAACGCGCTACTCGGATGTGCAGGCTGCTGTCGCTGCGGGTACCTTTAGCAGCGCCTTTGAGCACTGGAGCGAGGTAGGTGTAAATGAGTCGCGCTCGCCCCAGCTCATGCTCTTCCAGGAAAGCTTTTACCTGGCACAATACACTGATGTGCGAAATGCTGTGCAAGCTGGCTTGTTTGGCAGCGGCTATGAGCACTACGTAACCCTAGGAGCTAAGGAAGGCCGCAACCCGAGCGCTGTCTTCGATGAGAGCGGGTATCTTGCACTCAATCCTGATGTAGGGGCACTGGTACAAGCTGGAGGATTAGTCAGTGGTCTATCCCACTATGTCCTCTTCGGCCGTTCTGAAGGTCGTGCGATCGCAGCCGTCGCAGCATAAACACAACCTAAGCGGCCTTGCCTAAAACTGCCCTGCCTCTGCCTCCGTTCAATGAGGCAGAGGCACTACTTTAGGGGTACAGAAGCCAGACTGGTTAGTCCTGTTCCCGTCGGAGTTCTGGTAGTCCTTAGATCTAGAGAAGTTACGTTTTTTGCAGCAGCCGAACGGAACATTAAGAACGCAGGCTATCTATACCTAAGTGATGGGGATCACCTCTTTCAGAAGGCAGGTTCGCTGTAAATTCTGGCGGGTTAGTCTGACTTTAATCGACTGAGCTGAAGCATTTTTCTTTGCTTAACGCTTAAAAGTGTGGCTCGATTAAAGTGAATTTTGTTCAATTTTTAGAGGCTATTATGGCAGACACCGTTGATAACAAAGCTAGTAACTACGATCCTCATATTACTCCTGCTGAAAAAGGAGCCAGAGAAGACCGTGAAGGAGAAAATTTTAAGAAACTACCCGACCACGAAGGAACGCTAGATACTGCTGGCGGCTACACAACAGACCAGGAAGGGTTGGTTAATAACTTTGCTATTGAGCCTGAGATGTACGTTGATGAACCCGGCGACCTGCGGGAAGAGGAAGAGGCTGAGAAGCAGCGCCGCGTTGAAGAGCGTCAGGAAATCAACGAGCCGGGGGGCAAAGGCCCCGGTTTGGTCTAACGGGTAGAAAGCTGAGAAAGTAAAACCTGCAGCGAGATCTGCAGCAGCTTCCCCGTTTATTTCGGCTGAATCGAATTAGGCCCGTTAGTTAAAAGAAACTAATGGGCCAATTTTTATAGCCAAGCTCTAGCGAACAGCTGGGCCAAGACGTTAAGGGGTCTCTGCCTGATCTCTTAGGCTGCGCCATTCTTCAACAACGAAGGGAGCAACCGCTAAATGGGCTTCGCCCCGACGTAGCGGCACGACGAGTTCTAGAGGAATAGCCCCTTTCAGATCGGCCAGAACTGGCTGAAGGTCATATTGACCAACATTATCTGGCAGATTTTGGGTTTGCGGATCTAAGGAGGACGCAGCCTGCCACGCTAGCCCAGTGCCGGTGCTAATCTGCAGCGGCTGCTGGGCAGCAACCTGGGTCATCCCCGGAAAACCCACCAGTCGCAGGTAGATTCCCTGCAGCTCGCCGCCTATAAAACGCTTAAACAGGGTTGCCTGCCAGGCGCGATCAGTGCGATCGCGCAAGCTCTGTTGAGAACGGTAGGTCGTCTGTCCGGGGCGTTCATGGTAGGTATGTGTGGCCGCTGCAGCAGGCGCGGCCCAGACCAGCACCAGGGCCAGCAGCAAGCCAACCAGCCACCGCTGCAAGGGCTTGCCGCCTAACCAAAAATGAGCCATCTATAGCTGTCCGAGCTCCTCAAGTGCCGCTCGATAGCCTGCGGCATCGCCCACTCTCAGATAGAGATCAGCGGCCTGCTGTAGGTCCTGCCTGGCCCCTAAGCTCTCACCTAGGGTGGCTTGAGCCATGCCCCGGTGGAAGTAGACATCAGGGCTGAGGGTGCGGGGGTCGTTCAAGATTACCTGGGTCAGATCGCTGTAGGCAAATTGAGACTGCCCCGTTTGGACATAGGCGCGCCCTCGGGCTGAAAACGCATCTAGATAGTTGGGTCGGATATCGATGGCCTGACTGTAATCTGCGATCGCACCCGGCGTATCGCCAATTGCTAATCGAGCATCGCCCCGAGCTTTGTAGGCTTCAGCATAGTTAGCATCGATAAAAATGGCCTCACTGTAGTCAGAGATCGCCCCCAACTCGTCCCCCGTAGACATCCGGGCATCGCCTCGTTGCTTGTAGGCATCGGCTCGTTCTGGGTTGAGTTCTAGGGTACGGGCAAAGTCTCGCTCAGCTCCAGCAAAATCTCGCTGGTTGGCTCGCACAATGCCCCGGTTCATGTAAGCCTCGGATAGTCTGGGGTTGAGCTCAATCGCTCGGTTCAAATCCTCAAGGGCTCGGCCAAGCCGGTTCTGCTGCACGTAGATGTAGCTGCGATTGAGATAGGCGCTAGCCCCATTAGGATTGAGGCTAATAGCCCGATTCAGATCGTCTAGGGCTGGCTCTAGCAGGCCTAGGTGGTAATAGCCCACACCCCTACCCATGTAAGCAGCAGGGCGGCTGTTGTTGAGTTCGATGGCCCGACTAAAATCGGCTACGGCATCCTCGTGGGCCCCGACTTTCTCGTAGGCAAAACCACGCAAGATATAGGCATCGACCGAGTCTGGGTTGCGGTTTATGGCCTCAGTAAAGTCTTCAATGGCCAGATCCGTATTGCCTGCGTCAGAGTCTGCCAAACCTCGATACAGATAGGTTTCAACCGAGTCTGGATCGAGCTGAACGGCAGTATTAAAATCCGCCGAGGCGGCCTCGCGGTTACCCATGTTGTAGTAGGTAATGCCCCGCATGAAGTAGGCAGTTGCGTAGCTCGGGTTGAGCTGAATCGCTCGGTCTAGGTTGGAAATTGCTGTTGTGTAGTCTTGCTGTCGGGCGTAGACCAGACCCCGATAGACATAAGCTTCAGCGTAGCTGGGGTTGGCAGCGATGGCTTCGTCAAAGCTAACTAGAGCTGCTTCTAGGTTGCCGCTTTGAAACAACTCCACGCCTCGGTTGTAAGCCTCCACCGGATTGGGAGCCACGACTGGCGGCGAAACGGCTGGCTCCTCCGACTGACCCTCAACGGGTTCGGAAGCCGGTTCAGCCTGAGCCAGAGCCCCCGCTGGAGCCAATCCTAACAGCAGCGTCAGGCTCAGCAAGGTTGTTATGGTACGAGTCTTGGTCATAGCTGTCTCCCCCACGCCTATCACGAGATGTCCCGATTGAAAACGGGTATGGGGCCTATCATAGGTCACCCTGCCGGGAATGAAATAGTTAGATTCCCAGATTTTTTACCATAGAGAAGATACGCTCAAGGCAATTCAAATGAAGCAGCCGTTTCGCATTCGGTGGCGGTGGGGGCTGATCGGGCTGACTCTACTGGTATTTTGGGTGCTGGTGGGGCTCATGCCCGCCCCCGCATCGGCCCAGGTGGAATCGCGATTGTCGCAGTTAGAGTTTCAGCTGCGGCAGGTGCGATCGCAAGTCAGCCAAATCGAGGCCCGCCTATCTCAGCCCAGCTTGGCCCGTCCTGCAGCCCCTCGTCCCGCGACTCCGACCGGGGAGATTCCAGCCGATCCTTCACTGGGGGAGCAGTTTGACAACCTGGCAACTCTAACTATTGAGCTGAGGCAGCAGATCCGCACTTTAGAGGAGCGAGTTACGCAGTTAGAGCAGCAGAGAAGCCGTTGAAGAGATGAGGATTACAGCCCTGCTGCAGATGAGCCCGGGAAATCCAAAATCGGGTATCAATAATACTGGGGAGGGTAGGGAACCCTAGGGACGCTCACATCAGGATATTTACTGAATGGCCTCAGAAAGGGCCCTGGAAAAAGCCTCCGAGAAGGCCCCTAAGAAGGCCCTGGAGCAGGTTCTACAGTGGCTGGCCCAAAGTAGGTTCCCAGAGATTTTCCCAGAGAGGTTTCTAGGGATGTCGTCAAATTCAGGGCGGGTCATTCTTAAGGTGCTTTGGGTACTGCTGCTGAGCCTGCAAGGGATCACCCTAGCAGCTGCCTTGAGCTGGCTTTTTCTGCCCCAGAGCCAGGCTGCTTTTGCTGGGGTTGGGCTGGGCCATGCGATCGCAGCTTCTTCAATCTGCCAGGTCATCTTAGGGCAAATTCTTTACCGCAGGTACCTCAATCGCTTAGACCCCACCCACGCCGCTGAGGACACTCCCCAGCACCAGCCGCTGGATTTGACGATACAGACCGCTCACCATCAAATTGCCCAAAATCAAACCCAACTGGCCGATATCCTCAATAACACTCTGGCCTGCATTGCTCAGTACCGACTTTATCCCGATAACCGCTTTACCTATGATTTTTGGTCAGAAGGGGCAGAGTCCGTTTTTGGCTTTTCGGCTCAGGCGTTTAGGGCTAACCCCCGGCTCTGGTTTTCTCGGGTGCTGCCAGAAGACATCGAAGCCGTCGTCAAACCGGTGTGGGATGTCATCAAAGCCGGGAAAACAA
Source organism: Pseudanabaena sp. FACHB-2040 (assembly GCF_014696715.1). Classification (NCBI taxonomy): domain Bacteria; kingdom Bacillati; phylum Cyanobacteriota; class Cyanophyceae; order Pseudanabaenales; family Pseudanabaenaceae; genus Pseudanabaena; species Pseudanabaena sp. FACHB-2040. The sequence goes on along the minus strand of NZ_JACJQO010000021.1, from coordinate 13,518 downwards.
GCTACATAGAGTACCGGTTTTGCCATCAAGACGGGTCGCTGCGGTGGATCGCCAGCGCAGCAACCGCCCGATGGGACGAGCAGGCAGGCTGCTGGGTGTGTACCGTAATCGATACTGATATTAGCGATCGCAAAGCCCTAGAGATAGCGGTGCGCCATTCCCAGGCCCAGCTCAGCGCTATCTTGGACGACGCCAGCACCGGCATTGCCAGCTTCCGGCTCTACGCCGACCGCACCTGGGAATATGACTACTCCTCCGCTGGCCATGCCCACGTTTTTGGGTTTAGCCGCCAGGAGCTACATGCAGATAAAACCCTCTGGTATTCCCGAGTGTGGCCAGAGGATCAGGCTATGCTGACTGGCCCCCTGTTTGAGGATCTGTTCCAGGAACGCGCCTGCAACGTCGAATTTCGCTTTCGCCACAAAAACGGCTCTTGGCGCTGGATCTCCGGCAGCTACACCTCTCGGCGAGATCGCGAGGCTGACTGCTGGGTGATTGTCAATGTCAGTCAAGACATTACTGCGCGTAAACAGGCTGAAGAGAGCCTACGCTGCTTTGAGCGGGTTTTTTCGGCCACCACAGATGCCATCGCCCTGGTTGATCGAAACTTTAACTTCCAGTTAGCGAACCAAGCTTACCTAGACCGTTTCCATCTCCAGCCTGAGGAAATCATAGGCCACCCAGCTCAAGAAATTATTGGGGAGGCTGTGTTTAAAAGCACATCTGAGCGGCTTAAGCGCTGTCTAGCGGGGGAAGACCTGCGGTTTGAGCTGTGGTTTGAGCACCCTGCTGTCGGTCGAGAATTTAACAGCGTTACCTACTCGCCCTACCGCGAGCTAGATGGCACAGTTTCAGGAGTGGTCGTCAGCATTCGCAACCTGACTGAACTCAGACTGGCCCAAGAGGCTCTGTGGGAGAGCGAGGCCCGCTTTCGCCTGGTGGCTGAAAACATGAACGATTTGGTGTGTCTGCACGATCGCGAGGGCACCTTTCTCTACGTCAGCCCCTCCTGCCGAATGCTTTTAGGTTACGAGCCTGAGGAACTGGTGGGCACTAGCCCCTATGACTTGATTCATCGAGAGGAGTGCGATCGCGTTCGAGAAACCATTCATCAGCCAGCTCTACAGGACGTTGATTCTTCTATTACCTATCGCGTCCGCCGCAAAACTGGAGAATACATTTGGCTAGAAACCCTGACCAGCTCTATCCTGAACGACACCGGCCAAGTCATTCAGATTCAAACTGCTTCCCGCGACGTCACCGAGAAAATTGAAATTCAGAACCAGCTAAAGTACGAAGCTTTGCACGATGCCCTCACAGGACTGCCCAATCGCAACTTGCTGATGGAGCGGTTAGCGCTGGCCCTAGAGCGTCTGCAGCGCCAGGCCGACTTCAATTTTGCTGTGCTGTTTCTCGATCTAGACCGCTTTAAGGTGATTAACGACAGTTTGGGGCATCAGGTAGGAGATGACCTACTATTGGGAATTGCCCAAAAGCTCTCAGCTCTAGTGCGAACCGTTGATTTGGCAGCTCGCCTTAGTGGCGACGAGTTTGTGGTGTTGCTAGAAGACATTGAAGGCGTTGGCGATGCTGTGCGAATTGCCGAGCGGGTTTTGCACGATCTTCAGCAGCCCTTTACGCTGCAGGGTCGAGAGGTCTTTGTCAGCACCAGTATCGGCATCGTTATCGGTTCGCCCCGTTACCAGCAGGGCGACGAGCTGCTGCGAGACGCCGATATTGCCATGTACCGCGCTAAAGCAAACGGCAAAGCCTGCTACGCCATTTTCGACCCTCAAATGCATCTGCAGGTGCTGCGTGAAATGGATTTAGAAAACGCCCTGCGCTTGGCCCTAGAGCAGCAGCAGTTCATCCTTCACTACCAGCCGGTCGTTTCGCTCAAAACGGGTCGTGTCGAGAGCTTTGAGGCCCTAGTCAGATGGCACCATCCTCAACAGGGCCTGATTTACCCTGGAGAGTTTATTCCCCTAGCTGAAGAAACGGGTCTGATTGTGCCCCTAGGCAACTGGATTCTCCGGGAAGCCTGCCGCCAACTCAGCCTCTGGCAGGCTCAACATCCCCTAGCCAAAGCTCTGACGCTGAGCATTAATCTCTCTCCTCGCCAGCTAAAAGACCCCAATCTGGTCACTGAACTGGAGGCTGTTTTGATGGCTACCGCTATCTCGCCCCAGTGCCTAACTTTAGAGATCACCGAAAACGTTTTAATTGAGGACATTGAGCACACTATCAACGTGCTGGCGGCAATCCGCGCTCATGGGGTCGGCCTGAGCATTGATGATTTTGGCACTGGCTACTCCTCCTTAAGCTACCTGCACCGCTTCCCCTTCACGGCACTCAAGATCGATCAGTCTTTCGTGTCTCAACTGGGCCAACAGCGGGAAAACCCCGGTATTGTCAGAACCATGGTGGCTCTGGCCGACAGCCTGGGGCTTAATGCGATCGCAGAAGGCATCGAAACCGATCACCAGCTCACCTTTCTCCAGGATCTTCACTGTGAATGCGGTCAGGGCTACCTGTTCAGCCGCCCGCTCACCACTCCTCAAGTTGAAGCGCTGCTGGCCGCAGAACTTCACTTGCCGCCTAAACCTGCTGGTTGAGGCTGGTTGAAGCGATCGCTACTTAAAATTAAACCGTCTCCTGCGTCACAACCCCTCCAGGGGGGATGTGAAAAAATAACCAGCGGTTTATCAGTCAGTAAGACTACTGATGAGCCGTCATGCTTTTAATGCAACCTGGAGAGCAAATGCCGTTTTTCCCTCGTCAAGGTCTTTTGTGGGGCGTGTGTGCGATCGCAGCACCGATCATGGGAGCAATCCCGGCCCAAGCCGCTACTTTGGGTATCGGTGCCACCGCCGCTCAAGAAACTTACTACCTATCCGAATTTTTAGCTGGCCGCAGCATCGGCACCGCCAAGGAAGCCGAAACTGTTGATTACCTCAGTGAGCGACTCAGCTCCTTTGGCTACACGCCAGAACTGCAGCCCTTTACCTACACCTTTCGAGGTCAGCAGTTCACCTCCTACAACGTCATTGCCGAGCGGCAGGGCACCTCATCCAAGCAAATCATCCTAGGAGCCCACTACGATACAGCTCCCAGCAGCGCTACGCTTGATCGCTCTGGTCTAGAGGGCACCAACGACAATGCCTCTGGAGTCGGTGTGCTGCTAGAGCTAGCCGAGCGGCTGCAGCAAGACACCAATCTCACCGTTAAGTTTGTCTTCTTTGGGGCCGAAGAAATTGGCCTGATCGGCTCTGAGTACTATGCCAACAGCCTCAGTCCCGAGGAAATCCGTAACACTGCAGTAATGGTCAACCTCGACAGCTTGGTTCTAGGCGACAAACTGTATCTCCATGCCGGTCGTGGGGCAGCCGAAAACCCCGACTGGTTTAGATTCCGCGATTTGACCCTAGAGATTGCTGAGGAGTACGGCATTGCCGCTGAAACCAACCCCGGCCTCAATCCCAATTACCCCGCCGGAACGGGCTGCTGCAGCGACCTAGAGTCATTTGACTTGCTCATGCCGGTCGTCGCAGCAGAGGCGACAAACTGGGATATCGGCGATCTAGACGGCTACACCCAGACCAGCAACCCCGCCATTCCAAATGGAGCAACCTGGCACATCCCAGCGCTCGACAACCGAGAGGTGATCACCACGGTCTTTCCAGGGCTAATCGAGCAGCGCACCCGCGACTACACCCTGATTTTCGATACGTTTATTGATCGAGTTGATGCCGATCGCACAATCGTGCCCGAACCTACTAGCTTCATTGGTCTAGTGGTGGGGGCCGGGTCAGGCTATCTGATGTTGCGACGGCGACGGAGTGCCGTGAAGTAGGCGTTAGAAGAGGACGCGGGGAGGGAGATGGGAAAGTTTTGAATTCATCTGATTCGTGAACTCAAAACTCAAAACCCACTCTCCTATCCCCACCCATCCACTCACCCACCTCCCTTACGATGGAGAAACCTCTGCACTCTGCCCCGTAGTGAAGATTCTCCATTTCCTCAAAGGGCTGCTGCCCGTTCTGACTAGCCTGCTGTTTGCGGGCAGTTTCGTTGCTGGTAAATATACGACTCTAGACTTGGGGCCGCTGACGACGTCTCTACTGCGCTATCTGATTGCGGCCCTGACTTTGGGCCTGCTGGTTAGGTACTCAGCCAGTCCTGCTGACCTGAAGATTGAGCGACGGGACTGGCTGCCGATGGGCTTGCTGGGCAGCTTTGGCGTGGTAGGCTATCACTATTTCTTTTTTGCCAGCTTGAGCCACACTGCTGTTGCCAATACGGCGATCATTAACGCGTTTAACCCAGTAGTCACAGGGCTACTGGCCGCAGCGTTTATTGGAGAGCGGCTGCGGCTGCGCCAGTATGGCGGGGGTGCGATCGCACTGCTTGGCGTACTCACCCTACTCACCCAAGGCCATCTGCTGCGCTTGCTAGAGCTACGGCTCAATCGGGGCGACCTGCTGATGCTGGGTGCCGTTTTTTGTTGGGCAATTTATGCCCTACTAATTAAGCAGCTGAGTCAGCGCCACAGCGGCCTGATCATTACCTTCTATGCTGCGCTAAGCGGGGTGGTGCAATTGCTGGTTTTGGCGGGGCTAGAGTACTGGTGGCAGCAGCTCGCCACTCTCTCTCTAGCCTCGTTTCTATCTTTGCTCTATATGGGGACGGCGGCTTCGGGCTTGGGCTATCTGCTGTTTAATCTCAGCATTCAGCGCATCGGCCCAACGCGCACCGCCAGCGTGGTCTACAGCAGTGTGCCGGTGTTTGTCGCAGGGCTGGCCTGGCTCTTTTTCCGCGAACCGGTCACCCCTGTCATGCTGTCTAGCATGGGGCTAATTTTGGTCGGCATGAATTTTGTGCTGCGGTGAAGAAACCCGCAGTTTCACTCGCCTCCCGACCCAAATCCCCGCCTATAATACGGCAGACGATCCCAACCCAACCAACCTAAGTCGCCCAAAACTGCATGGTCGCAGGCTCCTACAACATTAATACTCCTGGCTGGCAGATCCGAAAAACGGTTCGGCAGTTTCAGGAATGGTTTGAGTACCAGTTCTCTAAAGTTGATCTAGAAGGGCCAGACTTGCCCCAGTGGAGCTGGCCTGCAGGCTTGGCCAGAGGACTGTTTTGGGTTTTGGTTGTAGGTCTAGGTCTGTGGCTGAGCTGGCTGCTGTACCGGGCAATCTTGGCCTCCTGGCAAAAGCGGCAGGCGCGCCAAGCTGCTCAGCCAGCTACCCGATCAGTGCCCACCCCCGAGGTTCGATCTGCCCAGGCGTGGTGGCGCGAAGCCAATGCCCTAGCCCAAGCCGGACAATACCGGGCGGCCTGCCGCGCCCTCTATCTAGCCGCCCTACAAAAGCTGCATGAGCAGCAGCAAATTGTTTACGACCCTAGCCGCACCGATGGCGAATACCTTCAGACCCTAGCCCAGGCACCCAGAGGCCGCCCCTACGAGCTGCTGATCCGCACCCATGAGCGCAGCGAGTTTGGCAATGCCACCGTCTCAGCTGAAACCTATCAGCGCTGCCGCCAGGCATATCAGGAGATTGATCGACCATGACCGCACCGCTGCGGCTGTCTAACCGTTATCTGTGGATTGGCCTGATCTTTCTGGTACTGCTGGCGTTTTTGTCTTTTTTAGCGGCTCCTGCCAGCAACCGACTGACCAGCGGCTCTAGCTGGAACCAAGGCCCCGATGGCTACAGTGCCTGGTATGACTACATGGCTCAGCAGGGAACGCCATTGCAGCGGTGGCAGCGCCCAGTCGAAGACCTGATCAAGCAGCTGGCAGAAACCTCAGCGCCCGACGCCCCGGCAACTTTGGTACAGGTAAATTCTGGGTTTATCCAGCCTGGAGCGCTGTACCCGCTGCGGCCCTGGCTCTCGGACTGGGCCGAGGCGGGTCACCATGTGATAATTTTGGGCCAACAGGAACCGGCTACAGCCGCTCCGTTTGCCACCCAGCAGGCCAGCCCAGCGGGGTTAATTACAGTTGAGACGCGGCGACGGGCTAGCCTATCTGAGGCCCGGCAGCCGCTACTGGCCGATGACTATGGTGCGATCGCATGGCAGCGCCCCGAGGGCAACGGCCTAGTCACCGTCATTGTCACCCCCCATCTAGCCGCAAATGCTTACCAGGCTGACCCTGGCAATTTCCCTTTTTTAGCCGACGTCGTGACTCAGGCGGGCGGCCCTATTTGGGTAGACGAGTATCTGCACGGCTACAAAGAGGCCGATGTGGTAGTTGAAGAAGCCGGCGACAGCTGGATCAGCTACCTGGCTCAGACCCCTCTGGTCGTGATTGTTACCCAGCTGGTACTGGTGGGGTTAGTGGCGCTGGTGGCGCAAAACCGTCGGTTTGGCGTTAAGCAGCGGCTTAAAAGACCCGTTGTAGACAACAGCGAGGCCTATATTGCGGCCCTAGCCGGAGCGCTTCACAAAGCAGGTAGCCACGATTTTGTCACCACAACCCTGAGTAAAGCTGAGCGGCTGACCCTACAGAAAACGCTGGGGCTAGGAGAAGGGCCTGTACCCGATGCCGCCTTACAAACAGCCTGGACTCAGTCAACTGGAGAGGCCGCCCAGGAACTGACTAGCCTGGTCGAACCTCCCACCCGCCTACAGCGCGACCAAGAGCTAGCTGCCTGGCTGCAGCGCCTGCAAACCCTACACCAATCCATCCTCAAGAGGAATCCCGCTCCATGAATGAGCCCCAAGCCGCCATTAACCGCATCGGTCAAACCCTGAGCCAGGTGGTAGTGGGTCAAACGGCGCTGGTAGAGCAGCTGCTGGTTGCCCTGTTGGCAGGTGGCCACGTAATTTTAGAAGGCGTTCCCGGTACCGGCAAAACCTTGCTGGTCAAGGTCATTTCTCAGCTAATTCAGGCCGATTTTTGCCGAGTTCAACTCACCCCTGATATCTTGCCCTCCGACATTTTGGGCACCAACATTTTTGACCTCACCAGCCGCAGTTTCAACCTCAAGCAGGGGCCTGTGTTTACCCAGGTACTGCTGGCCGATGAGGTTAACCGCACCCCGCCCAAAACCCAGGCGGCCTTGCTAGAAGCGATGGAAGAGCAGCAGGTAACGTTAGACGGCAAGAGCTACCCCTTGCCCGATCTGTTTTGGGTGGTCGCAACCCAAAACCCCCTGGAGTTTGAGGGCACCTACCCTCTACCAGAGGCTCAGCTCGATCGCTTTTTGTTTAAGCTAATGGTGCCCTACCCTGACCCTGCGGCCGAAAAACAAATGCTGCTCAACGCCCAAGCCGGATTTGAGGCCAAGCGCTTAGACTTAGCCAAGCTAAAGCCGATCACGACGGCTGCTGAGATCGTGGCCGCCCGTCAGGCAATTAAGGCCGTCACTGTGCAGGAGAGCATTTTGGACTACCTGCTAGCGCTGGTGCAAAAGACCCGTCAGCACGCGGATCTGGATCTGGGCACCTCACCTCGGGCAGCAGTACTGTGGCTGCAAAGCAGCAAAGCCCATGCCTGGCTGCAGGGCAGAGACTACATCACGCCAGACGACGTCAAGGCCGTAGCGCCTCCCCTGCTGCGACATCGGTTGATCCTAGGCGCAGAAGCACAGCTCGATGGACTCACCGTCGAAAAGGTAATTCGGGGCCTGCTTGATGGCATTCCGGTACCCCGGTGATGGCAATGGTTCCTACAACCCGCACCTACGGACTGCTACTGGCGTTGGGTGTGATCGCAACCCTACAGTCCACCTTTTCTGATGGCCCCAGTCGGTTAGGGCTAGCTATTTTCACCCTGCTGGTGTTAGACGGAGCCGTGCTATTGGCAATGGTTTGGGATGGCTGGCAAGTGCGCTCCCAGCGGGCACAGATTACCCGCTCCCCCCTACACCGGCTCTCCATTGGGCGAGACAATCCCCTGACGCTGACCCTGCAGCCAGGTTCCAGAGCAGCTGAGCTAAGAATCTATGACCACTACCCGGCCGAATTTGAGGGCACGCCCATGCCCCTAGTAGCGAGCATCCCAGTGGGGCAGCCAGCAGAGCTAACCTATACCGTCAACCCCAAACATCGGGGAGAGTATGCCTGGGGCGATCTGCAGGTACAGCAGCGGGGGCCGTTGGGCCTGGCCTGGGCCGACTGGAGGCTGCCGCTAGCGGGCACAGTTGCTGTCTACCCCGACCTAATTGGCCTGCGCCAGCTCTCTATTCGGCTGGCGCTACAGTCGACCGGCACCCTGCGGCAGCAGCGTCAGCTCGGTGTTGGCACCGAATTTGCTGAGCTGCGGGAGTACGGCACCGGCGACGACCCCCGCTTTATCGACTGGAAAGCCACCGCCCGCCACAGCGCTCCCCTAGTCCGGGTTCTGGAACCAGAGCGAGAGCAAACCCTGATCGTGCTGCTAGATCGAGGTCGCCTGATGACCGCGCAAGTCCAGGGCCTGTCCCGCTTTGACTGGGGCCTCAATGCTGCCCTAGCCCTAGCTCTGGCAGGCATTCATCGGGGCGATCGCGTCGGCATAGGCGTGTTTGATCGCACGCTTCACAGTTGGCTGCCGCCCAAAGGAGGCCAGCCCTATCTGCAGCAAATGATCGAGCGGCTAACGCCGCTTCAGCCAGTGCTGCTGGAGTCCGACTACCTAGGGGCAGTTACCCAAATCGTAAAACAGCAGCACCGCCGCGCCCTAGTAGTAGTGCTCACCGATGTTGTAGACCAAACTGCCTCAGCAGAGCTGCTGTCAGCGCTGGTGAGGCTGCGACCCCGTTATCTACCCTTCTGCGTCACCCTGCGCGATCCCGAAGTAGACCGGCGGGCCCAAACTTTTCAGACTCAGGTAGGTGAGGCTTACTCGCGAGCAGTGGCCTTAGATCTACTGGCCCAGCGGCAGGCCGTCTTTACCCGCCTGCAGCAGCGGGGCGTCTTAGTGCTAGATGCGCCCGCTAACCGGATCACCGATCCTCTGGTCGAGGCTTACCTTCGCATCAAAAACCGCAGCCGATTGTAAAGCAGCACTGTTCGCAAAAATCGATACAATTCAAGGGTGTGTGACGGCATTCCTGTAGACCCGTGTGATGAATTTCCCAGATTGTTGAAAACAGCAGCTCGGTAGAGAAAGTCCACGAGATTCCTTCAGATAAGAGCCGAATTAAAGAATTTTGCATAGAAGCCGAGCCAAGAAAACCATTCTCGGCGCACAACACAGCGATCAGGATTCAACATGGTTGTCGGGAATCCTTTTAAGAAATACGCAGCTATCCGTATCGTTTTGGTTTATGCCTTTACTAGCGCGTGTTGGATACTAGTTTCTGATTATTTTCTCGAAAAAATCGTCTCCAATGAGTTACTACTGACCCAACTGCAAACTTTGAAGGGTTGGTTCTTTGTCCTAGCCACTAGCGGCATTCTGTACGGACTGTTGCAGACCAACCAGCGTTCTCAGCATAAAAGCTATACCTTGCTGCAAAAAGTCGTGGAGGGCACCACCGACGCGATTTTTGTCAAAGACCGCCGAGGTCGCTACATTATGGTGAATTCGGTAACAGCCTCGATTCTAGGTCAGCCTGTAGACGCCATTTTGAATCGGGAGGATACAGCCCTTATGCCTGCAGAAATGGCTCAGCAGATCCAAAAAGCCGATCAGGAGATCATGGCTAGGGGTGAGCCGGTCAGTTTAGAAGAGCAGGTTTTACAGGGCTCCCAGATCAGGACTTTTTGGTCAACCAAGTATGTCTGGCGCAATTCTCAGGGGCATGTACAGGGCCTGATCGGCATTGCTCGCGATTTGACTGAATACAAGCAGTTGCAGGAAGAGCGGCAGCAGCTCATCGCCAATCTGCAGGCGCAGGCTGAAGATCTGCAGGCGCTGCATCTGATTACTGCCAACGCCGTCAGCACCCTCAATTTAGAAGAACTGCTCAGTGTCCTGCTAGATCGGCTGATGTCAGTCACTCAGGCAGACGCGGCGATGATTCTACTTAGCCAAAATCACAGTCTCTACGTTCGCGCTAGTCGGGGGTTGTCTGAGTCCGAAATCACGCTTTACAACAGCATTGTGGGAGAGGGATTTGCCGGAACTGTCTTTCAGACCGGTAAACCGCTCTATGTAGAAGATGCTAGCCAGGATTTGCGCTTTAGAGCCGCTAGCCCGATGCCGCGCTTAACCCACACTTTGCTGGGCGTGCCTTTGCAAAGAGGTACCCAGCGCATTGGGGTGCTACAGCTTGAGTGGCAAAACATCCAGCCCTATCAGGAGCGGATTTTGCACTTGCTGGAAATTATTGGTGAGCGGTGTACGCTGGCAATTCTCAATGCACAGCTGTTTGAGCAAACGCAGGCTTTGAAGGAACGGCTGCAGCTACAGATCGACCGGATGCCGGTGGGCTGCATTATTCACGATCAGGAATTCCGCTTTGTCGACTGGAACCAAGCAGCTGAGTCTATTTTTGGTTACACCAAAGCAGAAGTCTTGGGTCAGCACCCCTTCAGCCGAATTGTGCCGCCTTCAGCCCAATCTCAGGTCAGTCAGATCTTTCAGCGAGTTGTCCAGGGGGACATGACGGCCCACTGTTTTAATGAAAACCAGACCTGCACCGGTCGGCTAATTTTGTGCAGCTGGCACAACACCCCCTTGCTAGACGCAGAAGGCAACTTTGTCGGGCTGCTATCGATGGTGCAGGATGTGACGGAGCAGAAGCAGGCAGAGGAACAGCTTAAGCGGCTGGCCTACTTTGACCCGCTGACTAGCTTGCCCCGCCGCAGTCTTTTTCTGCAGCGGCTAGAGGAGCTAATCGAGGCGCAGCGCAACGATAGCCGCCGTTCCCTGGCTGTGCTGTATCTGGATATAGAGCGGTTTAAGTTTATTAAATACAGTTTGGGGCACCACATTGCTGAGGCGCTGCTGATTGCGATCGCAATCGAGCGCCTAGTCAATGCCGGAGCCAAAGTTGTTGCTTTCGATGTTCTTTTCACTACTAACAGCGCTTATGGACCCAGCGACGACCAGCAGTTCGCCCAAATCTTAAACCAGTACGGCGATCGCGTTGTCCTTGGCTCAACCTTCAGCAGCACAGACCTAAACCAGGGCGACCTATCCCGGCCCAACCTACCCATTCCGATTCTCCTCAACACGCCCGCAACAACCGGACTCGTCCAATTCCCCATTGAAATCGATGGGCGCATTCACAGACAGGGTAGCCAGTACATTAGCGACTTAGCCAAATCCAACGCAGACATCGACAGCACCAGCACTATCGACAGCGAAATTGACTCCGTCAAAAGTTTTGCCGAGAGTGTCTTAGCTGTAGCCGAGATCGATTATCCTGCCCCACCTGGTCCCTACATCAACTACTCCGGCCCCCACCGCACCTTTGAGCACATCCCGTTCTGGTACGTGCTCGATTCCGATCCCTGGACTAACTACCTCCAGTCCGGCACAGTTTTTAAAGACAAGATCGTCATCATTGGTGCTACAGCAGGCAGCCTGCAAGACTTCTGGGCTGCCCCCTTCTCCCAAACCTTCTTCTACCCCAAGCCCCTCTCAGGCGTCGAAATCCTAGCCAACGACATCGCTACTCTACAAGCCGGTACTGCCCTCCGAGAAGGATTGCCCCAACCCTGGATGCGAGGGCTTTTAATCCTGGCAACAGGCTGCGGGTACGGCCTCTTGTTACGTCAGCTCAAGCGCCCAACGGCTCGTTTAGCGCTAACAGTTTCCAGCGCTGGCCTGTGGTTGGGGCTAGGCTTTGTAGTCTTCTCTCAGGCTGGAGTCGTGCTGCCTACAGCCACCCCTATCATTGCTTTTTTGACCATGGGTGGAGCCTACCTCATCACAAATGTAGTGACCGAGCAAATCAGCAAACAGCGGCTGCGCAAGACCCTAGCCTTCTATGCAACTTCACCTATTGTTCAGGAGATCATTAGTCAGCAGGAAGACTTTCACGACCTGCTCAAGGCCCGCGAAGAAGAAGTCATCGGTCTGCTGCTGCAAGATCGCTACCAAGTTATCAAACTACTGGGATCAGGCGGATTTGGGGAAACCTACGTCGCCCAAGACACCCAGCGTCCCGGTTCGCCAACCTGCGTAGTCAAGCAGCTCAAAATCATCAGCGATGACCCCAAAGCCCACATCCTGGCCCGCAGACTCTTCACCGCAGAAGCCGAGACCTTAGAACAGTTGGGCCACCACGATCAAATTCCTCGACTGCTAGCCTCTTTTGAAGCTCACTACTCCTTCTATCTGGTAGAAGAAATGATTGAAGGGCGTCTGCTTCGAGATGAGCTAGCCTCCCGTACGCCCAAATCCCAGCTCTATGTCCTCAGCTTGCTCAAAGACATCCTGCCAGTTGTGACCTTTGTTCACAGCCAGAATGTTATTCACAGAGACATCAAACCTTCTAACCTAATCCGTCGCAAATCCGATAAGCGCCTAGTGCTAATTGACTTTGGTGCAGTCAAACAAATCTCCAACAAGCTCACTGATACCTATGCTCAAGTAACCTCCACCATTGGTATTGGCACGCAAGGGTACATGCCCAGCGAACAGTCTGCCGGAATGCCTAAATTAAACAGTGACCTCTATGCTATTGGCATTACCGCTATCGAAGCCCTAACTGGACTCCCTCCCTATGCCTTACAGCGAGATAAATTTGGTGAGGTGATTTGGAAGCACGCTGTCTCCACGCTTAATTCAGAATTCGCCAACATCCTGACCCAACTTGTGCGCTACGACTTCACAGAAAGGTACCAAAGCAGTGAGGAGGTGCTGGCAGATCTACTTGCCGTTGAGCAGCAGCTTCAAAACGAAGCCTCAGCAGAAGAGCTCGAAGCCTTCAACAACCCTTCTGAAGATATTGCAGACCTATATACAAAACCTGAAGAAAGCGAAATCGAGGAAAGCGAAATCATAGACAGCAGCACCTGCGTCTTACCCGATGGCTGGAACGTGGAAGAAGAGGTGGATGAAACCGTTAAGCTAGAGAGTTAAATCAAGCAGAACTCGCTTCATCTAAAACCAGCCGCGCCCAGGCCGAAACAAACCAGTCTGCCGTTACCTCACAGGTTGATGGATGGCGTTAGCAGCACAAATAGGCAAGCCACTTTTTTATTGGCTTGCCTATTTGCATATTGACGGATGCGCTCCATTATTTATTTCAACAGTCAACCTGCTAGGGCTGGGCCACATCAGCAGACTGACTTCTACGTTTAAGGCGTATTGGTATTACCCTGCCCAGGAGGCAAAACATCACTACGACCTGGATTTACAATTTCTTGCCCAGGAGGCGTGCCATTTACTAGCCCTGGAGGAGGTGCCCCATCGCGCCCAGGCGTCTCAATCGATAGCCCTGGAGCTTGACTAGTTGGAGCTACCTTGTCAGGAAATTCAGGTCCTGGATTGTTGGGTCCTGGATTGTTGGGCCCTGGATTGTTAGGTCCTGGATTGTTAGGTCCTGGATTGTTAGGTCCTGGATTGTTAGGTCCTGGATTGTTGGGTCCTGGATTGTTGGGTCCTGGATTGTTAGGTCCTGGATT